>DNZB01000076.1 GCA_003506635.1 Parvularcula sp. | reverse complement strand
GGTCCGCGCACGACCTCGATGCGTTCGACGTCCTCAAGGACGATGTTTTGCTGGTCCCATAGCGTGCCGGAGAAGAGCGGCGTGTAAACGCTGCGCCCGTCGATCATAACGAGCAGCTTGTTCGAGAACCGGCTGTTGAACCCGCGCACCGTCACCGCCCAGGAATTGGCGTTGATCTGCGCGACGTTGACGCCGGGGACGAGGCGCAGCGCGTCGGCGACCGTGACGGCGCCGGAACGGGAAATGTCGTCGCGCGTCAGGACGAAGACCGCGGCGGCGGCTTCGCTCGCGCGCTCGGCGCGTTTCGACGCCGTCGTCACCTCGACCGCCATCAAATCCTCGAGCGAGAAGCTGGTGAAATCATCCGCCGGCCCCCCAACTGAATCGGCGGCATAAGCCGCGCCCCACGACAACGCCGCGGCGATCGCCCCGCCCGCCATCAACGCCCGCTTCGACTTCGAGCCCCTACGCATGCCGTTTCTCCTTGAAGTTCCTTTTGCGCCGCTCACAACGCGATCCTTTGAAGTTGCGGCCGGGCGGCCGTCAGGGTTCTCACCGCCGGAAAAACGACGCTGACCGTCGTCCCCTCGCCCGCCCGGCTTTCGACGACCATTTTCGCCTGATGAAGGTCGAACACCGCTCTCGCCAGCGCGACGCCGATGCCGAGACCTTGATGCGTTCGCGTCGTGCCGGTTGAATTCTGCCTGAAGGGCGCAGCAAGGATCGGCAACTGGCTGACGTCGAAGCCGATGCCTTCGTCCTTGACCTTGATTTCGACGGATTGATCGGGCCGCAGCGCGGCGACGGCGGAACAGCGCGCGCCCTTGTGCGAAAATTTGACGGCGTTCGAAAGAAGGCTTGAAAACGCCCGCGTCATCAGGAAACGGTCGCCCAGAATCTCAAGCTCCGGCGGGCAGTCGATGTCGACCTCGACGCCGGCCTCGACGTTGTTCGGGCGCGCTTCGCTGAGCGCTCGCTGAAGCACGTCCTTGAGCGACAATTCGCTTTCGTTTATCGCCAGCTTGCCGGTGTCGTGCTTCACGAGCGCCAGCATGTCCTTGACGACGCAGAGGAGCTGGCGCGCGCTGACGGCGATATGCCCCGCATATTCGCGATATTGCGCCGGACCCATGGCGTCTTGATGATCGGCTGAAATCAACTCGGCGAAGCCCAGCGAAACGTGCAGCGGGGTGATCAGCTCATGCGTCATGAGCGCGAGAAATTCGGACTTTCCGCGGTTCTCTTCCTCGGCGCGGCGTTTGGCCTCGCGCAGCTCCGCGTCGACCTCCAGCCGCAGCCTGATTTCGCGGACGAGATCGTCGTTTCGCTTTTGCAGGTCGATCGCCTGTTCGGCGACGATCTTTTCGGCGCCTTCCGCGAAGGCCCTGACCTGCTTCGTCGCGGCGCTGAGCTGCAGATGCGTGTCGATGCGGGCGCCGAGCGTGCGGGAATCGATGGGCTTGGTGACGTAGTCGTTCGCGCCGAGTTCGAACGCTTGAACGACGGTGTCGGGGGTGGAATCCGCCGTCACCATCAAGATCGGCATCTCGCCCTTCGACGTCGCCTGGCGGGCCTCCGCCAGCACTTCAAGGCCGTTCATCCCCGGCATGTGGATGTCGAGAAGAATGAGGTCCGGCGTCCCGGATTTCAGCGCTTGCAGCGCTGACGGGCCGTCGGCGAACTGGCGCGCGTCGTACCCCATCTTCTTGAGGTACCGGACGGCGATGTCGCGATTGAAGGCTTCGTCGTCGACGACGAAGACCAGCTCATTCTTTTTAGGGTCGTCCGTCATGCCATTACCCGCGCGCGCTGCGCGACTCCCCGGCTCTGGTTTTCTTCACGGTCGTTTCAATAAGCTCAAGAAGGGCGCTGAACCGCACGGGTTTCGTCGCGAAGGCGTCGCAGCCGACCGCCAGGCACTTCGCCGCGTCGCCTTCCATGGCGTGCGCCGTGAGCGCGATGATCGGGATCGACTGGATCTCCGGCGTACGCCGGATGACCTGCGTCGCTTCGATGCCCGACATCACCGGCATGCTGATGTCCATGAGGATCAGGTCCGGCGCTTCAATCTTCGCGCGTTCGACGGCCTCAAGTCCGTTCGCCGCGATCGTCACGGCGTGCCCGGCGCGCTCAAGTCGGCGCCGGATGATCTCCTGGTTCTCGATGTTGTCCTCGGCTACCAGGATGCGCATTTGCGATCCTCGGGGTCTTGAGCGGCCGGCCGGGCGAGGGCCGCCGAATTCATGAATTCGGAAAGCACCACGCGCGGCGACGTTTCGCTCTTCACATGGAAGCCTTGCGCTTTGGCCGCGATTTCGGCGCGCAAGCGCCCGTCAAGCTCCTGCGCCGAGAAGACGATGACGGGCAGCGACCGCCATTTCTCTGAGGCGCGCAACGTGTTCAGGAACGCCGCGCCGTCCATCCCCGGCAGGGAAAGATCGAGAATGACCCCGACGGCGTTGCAATTTTCGAGCGCGGCAAGGCCTGCTTCCGCGTCAGCGGCGCGCAGCGGCGTGAACCCGACATTGCGCGCGGCGCGCGACAGCAACTCCGCGGCGTCGTCATTGTCCTCGACGATCAGAATGTCGCCGGAGGCGAGCTTGGCGTAAGAGAGGAGCGCGCGCTCGAATTCGATGCGGTTGATCGGCTTGGTGAAGAAGTCCTCCGCGCCGAGCCTGAAGCATTTGCCGGCGTCGTCATCGACGCTGACGACGATCGTCGGAATCGTTTTCAGCGCGGCGTCCGACTGCAGATGCTCCAGCACCGTCCATCCGTCCATCACCGGCATATGAAGGTCGAGAAGGATGAGGTCCGGCCGGCTTCGCCTGGCGATCTCGAGCGCTTCGGCCCCGTCGGAAGCGACGATTGTTTCGTAGTTCATGCGGCGGGCGAGCCGGTCGAGAAGGTCGCGCGCGTCATTGTCGTCATCGACGATGAGCGCGGTCCTCGCCGCCGCGGTCCCCGGCTCCGCACCGGCGTCCGGCGTTTCGTCCGGTTCGGCCGCAGCGGCGTCTCCGAACAGGCGCGGAACGGAAAAGATGAACTTGCTGCCGGCGCCGGGTTCGCTGGTGACGGCGATCTTGCCGCCGAGCAGCGTGACGAGACGCTGCGTGATCGCGAGTCCGAGCCCCGTGCCGCCATATTTGCGCGTCGTCGAGGCGTCCGCTTGCACGAAGGCTCTGAACAGCGACGCCTGCTGGACGGGCGTCATGCCGATGCCGGTGTCGGCGATGGCGACCTCAAGGTGCTGCTCGCCGTCGATCGATCTGATCGACGCGCGAAGCGACACCTCGCCGTCCTTCGTGAACTTGCAGGCGTTGCTGAGGAGGTTGAGAACGCACTGGCGGAACTTCACCGAATCGGTGCGCGCCGCGCCGACCGAAGGATCGATCGAGACGGAAAGCTTGTTGTTATTGCGCGCAGCGAGCGGTTTGACCGTGTCGATCGCCTCACGCAGGATCGCAGCGGCGTCAAAACTGTGCGCCTCGACTTCCATCCGGCCCGCCTCGATCTTTGAAAGATCGAGGATGCCGTTAATGAGGCCGAGGAGGTGGAGCCCCGCCGTCTGGACCTTGCCGACGTCGCTGACGACCGTCTCCGTCTCGCCGGCGGTCAAATCCTCCTGGATGATCTCGGCGTAGTTGATGATCGCGTTGAGCGGCGTCCTGAGCTCGTGGCTCATGTTCGCGAGGAATTGCGACTTCGCCGTATTGGCCGACTGCGCCGAGTCGCGGGCGGAGATGAGATCGCCGACCAGCGATTCAAGCCGCTCGTCCCGGCTCTCGATTTCCTCGAGCATCGCGTTGAAGTTGTCGATCAGCGTTCCGAAATCCTTGTCGAGCGAGGGCTGCACGCGCGAGGAATA
>DNZB01000246.1:9901-10782 GCA_003506635.1 Parvularcula sp. | reverse complement strand
TCGCTGCTGGCGCTTGTCGTCGCTGCGGGCGTCTTCAGCAACGGCCCGGGCGGCGCGAATGAACGCCTGCTGATCGCGGCGGGCCCCGTCGACCGGACGTCCGCGCTGCACCGCGCGCTTGACCGGACGCCGAGCGCTGAAAACGCGGCGATCGGCAAGGCCCGCATCAGCCCGGTCGCGACTTTCCGCATCGCCAGCGGCGACCTTTGTCGCGAATTTGTCGCCTCGCAGGACAAGGACGCAGTGCGCGCCGTCGCCTGCCGCGAGGATCGTCAGTGGACGGTCAAAATCGCCGCGACCGAAGCCGCAATCGCCGGCGGCTATCAGCCGGCGTCAGGCCCCGCCGCGGCGATCAGCGCTTATGTCGACAGCGCGATCGAAGGCGACGCGCTCGGGCCAGACAAGGAGCGCGCGCTGATCGACGCGAAATGGCGGACCAAAGACTAAAACGCCTCCGCCGGAAGGGCCATCAAGGGCTCGGCCCCCGATTTCAGCTTGGCGAGGTTCGCTTTTCCGTCCGGCAGAATGCGCGTGAGGAAAAAGCGGCCCGTCGTCAGCTTGTTTTCGAAGAACGGGTCTTTCGCCCCGTCCTTGCGCCGCGCGATCGCGGCTTTCGCAAGCTGCGCCCAGCCATAGGCGAGGCAGAGAAGCGCGAAGAGGTGGAGATAGTCCATCGACCCGGCGCCGGCGTTGTCGGGATTTCCAAACCCGTTCATCATCATCCACTGCGTCGCGTCGGCGACGTCCGCTTTCGCGGTCGCGAGGCCGTCGAGGAACGGCGTCAGTTCATCATTCCCCATATTATCGGCGATGAACTGATCGACCTCCGCAAAAAACGTCTGCAAGGCGCGCCCGCCGTCCTTCGGCAGCTTGCGCCCGAC
>DNZB01000246.1:4303-9637 GCA_003506635.1 Parvularcula sp. | reverse complement strand
AGATCGAGCGCCTGGATGCCGTTCGCGCCTTCGTAGATCATCGCGATGCGCGCATCGCGCACGAACTGCTCCATGCCCCATTCGCCGATATAGCCGTGGCCGCCCAAGACCTGCTGCGCGTTCGAGGCGTGCCAGTAGCCTTTTTCGGTGAGATACGCCTTGAGGATCGGCGTCATCAATCCGAGATAATCGTCCGCCTTCTGACGTTCGGCGGCGTCCGGCGATTTGTGGTGAAGGTCGGCGTTAAGCGCCGACCAGTACATCCAGGCGCGCCCGCCCTCGATCGTCGCTTTCTGCTCAAGCAGCATGCGCCTGACGTCCGGGTGAACGATGATCGGGTCGGCGGCCTTGTCCGGCGCCTTGACGCCCGAAATCGCGCGGCCCTGAATGCGGTCCTTCGCGTAGGCGGCGGCGTTCTGATAGGCGACCTCTGAAATCGCGAGCCCTTGCAGGCCGACGCCCAAACGCGCTTCGTTCATCATCGTGAACATCGCCTTGAGGCCCTTGTGCGGCTCCCCCAATAGCCAGCCCGTCGCCTCGTCGTAATTCATGACGCAGGTCGAGTTGGCGTGGATGCCCATCTTCTCCTCGATCTTGCCGCAGACGACGCCGTTGCGGGCGCCGAGCGACCCGTCCGCGTTGACGAGGAATTTCGGCACGATGAAGAGCGAAATGCCCTTCACCCCTTCCGGCGCGCCGTCGATGCGCGCAAGGACGAGGTGGATGATGTTTTTCGTCAGATCATGCTCGCCAGCGGAGATGAAAATCTTCTGCCCGCTGATCTTGTAGCTGCCGTCGGCTTGCGGAACGGCCTTGGCGCGCAGCAGCCCCAAATCGGTGCCGCAATGCGGTTCGGTGAGGTTCATCGTTCCGCCCCACTCGCCCGAGATCATCTTCGGGAGATAGGCGGCCTTCTGTTCCTCCGTGCCGTGAACATAAATCGCGTCCGCAGCGCCGCGCGCAAGGCCCGGATACATGCCGAACGCCATGTTCGCGGCCGACACCATTTCATTGAAGGCGACGGCGAGAACGTAAGGCAGGCCCTGGCCGCCGAAAGCCGGATCAAAAGAAAGACCCTGCCAGCCGCCGGCGCAGAACTGGTCATAGGCGTCCTTGAAGCCCTTCGGCGTCTTGACGGACCCGTCGGCGCTTCGGACACAGCCCTCATGGTCGCCGGACTGGTTGATCGGGTGGAGGACGTCCGCGGCGAGCTTGCCGCCTTCCTCAAGGATCGCGTCGATAACGTCCGGCGTCGCCTCGGCGAAGCCCGGAAGATTCGAATATTTCGAAATTCCAAGCACATCATGGAGAACGAACTGCATGTCGCGAAGGGGCGCGGCGTAAGCGGTCATGGCGACGGGTCCTCATGTTGGATGCCGGCCGGGGGTTACGGCTGGCGGACTAGAAAGATCACCCTAGACCGCCGATGGCAATAACATCAGGCGCCGCACCCGCTGTTGAAACTTCGCCGGCGTGGTTTTCGTCTAACCCCCTCACCCGGCGCGGGAATCACCCTTTAACCCTTTGCGCGGTCGGCGAAGCACCTTAGCGGTCGAGGATCGGGAAGCGTACGCGCGTCGACGGCGCGCGGGCGCTTGCCCGGTCAATAGCCGGGGGGGAGCCGCCGGCAAGAGCGGATGGACGCCATGACATCAAACGTTCCCTGGAGCGTCAAAGGCATCGAACGCGATGCGCGCGAGACCGCCAAGGCCGCCGCACAGCGCGAAGGCATGACGCTGGGGGAGTGGCTGAACCAGATGATCTACGCCGCCGGCGATCCGAACGCCGCCCCGCCCGCCGCCAATGACGTCGACGGCCTCAAGGCGCGTGATATTGCAACCGCCTTCGAGCATCTGACGCGGCGGATCGCCGGCGCGGAGGCGCGGAGCGCCGATTCCGTCGAAAGCCTTGCGCGCAGCCTCGGCGGCGTCGTCGAGAGATTGCAGCGCATGGAGCGGGCGCGAAATCCCGGCGAAACGCCCCCTGACCTGCTGGAGCGGGTCGAAACCCTTGAAGCCAAGGCCGGCGACCGCACCCGCATCGACGCGCTCAAGGCGCTTGAAAAGGCGGTCAGCCAGGTCGCGCAGCAATTCGCCTCGGCGCAGGCAAGCTCGCTCTCCCGCCTAGACGCGGTCGAGCGCTCGATGCAGTCGATCGCCGGACGGCTCGACAGCCCGGCCGCCGGCAAGGTCAGCGCCGAAACGATGCGCGAGGCGTTTGAACAGATGGCCGGCCGGATCGAGCGCGCCGAGCGTGTCGCGCAGGAAGCCGCGCGCCTGAAGGCCGAAGCGGGCGAGTCCGCCGACGCTGACTTCGTGCAGAAGACGGGCTTGCGCCTGCGCATCCTTGGCGATGAAATCAAACGCGGCGGCGACCAGATCAAGACGCTCGAAGGTTCGATCTCACGCCTCGCCGAGCAGATTGACGCCGCCGAACGGCGAAGCGCGGAAGGCATTCAGAAAGTCGCCGAAACGATCGCCGAATTGCGCACTGAGGTCGCCGCCGGCGACGGTGCGGCGGAGGCGCGCGCCGACATCGAAGCAGCGGTCAGCGAGATCACGCAGCGGACCGAAGACCGGATCACCGCCCTGCAGCGGTCGTTCGACGAAATGGTGCGCCGCCTCGACGGCGCCGCTGCGCCGCAGACGCCGCCGCCCCCGCCCCGCGCCGCCCTGCTCGCGGCCGCGCCAGCGCCGGCATCGGCGGACGACGCGCTCGACGACGAATTTGATTCGGTTTTCGCGGACCTCGACGAGGCGGCGGAATTCGTCGAAGCAGCATCCGAAGCGGTGGATGATCTCGACTTCGACCTCGGCGCGGCGCCGACGGCGCAAGCGCCGGCGAAATCGTCTTATGACACCGACACCAATGACGTGCTCGCTGAAATCCGCGAGGCCTTTGGAATCGATCCGCCCGCGCCGCGCCCCCATGTCGAGGCGGAAGAGGAAGCAGAGAGCCCCGCCGACGAGCCTGATCTTGAATTTGACGAAGCGCCGCCCGTCATTTCCGATGCGCCGCCGCCGGTCGTCGAACCGCCGCCGGCCGCCGGCGCCGCGAACGCCGATTTCCTCAAGGCCGCGCGGCTCGCCGCGCGCGAGGCGGCGGCGCGCGCCGCCGCCGAAACGGACGGCAAACGCAAGCTGACGCCGAAGCAGCGCGCCATTCTCGCCGCGCGCGCCAAGCGCCGCCGCCTTGAGGACGAAGGGCGCGAGCGCGAAGGCGCCGCAAGAGCCGCCGCCCCGCTCGTCGCCGAAATAGCTGAAAAACCCGCTTCAGCCGAGACCGAAGCCTCGCCGCTCAAGAGTCGCATCAGCGCGGCGATCGCCAAACTGAAATCGGCGCGGCCGGCGGCGGCGCCCGCAGCCAGGCAAGGCCCGACGCTGGACGAGCCCGAAGCCGCGGCCAAAGCCGGCGCCGCGCCGTCGCTTGCCGGGGGTGCGGCGGCCGCAATCGGGAAGTTCCGCGCCATGCCGATGTCGCGCGCGGTCATCGGCGTCGGCGCCGGCATCGTTCTCCTCGCCATTGCGCTCTTTGTGCTGACGAAAGACCTGCTGAAGCCGAAAGCGGCCCCGGCCGCCGACACGCACCCCGTCAATGCGGCCGCCGAAGCCGCGCCGGCGCCGGTCGCGTCAACACCTGCCCCGGCGGTGCGCGACGATGCCGCGCCGGCGACGGACGACCTCGTCCGGCCGCGCGATCTTTATCTTCAAAACATCACCGCGCTGAAAACCGCCGAGACCGACGCGGAGGCGAAGTCGGCGCTCGCCGAGATCGAGAAGGCGGCGGCGCTCGGCCATCCGCCAGCGCAATTGCAGCTCGGCGAACTCTACAAGATCGGCCAGATCTACGAGAAGGATCTCGCCAGCGCGCGGTCCTGGTTCGAACGCGCGGCGAACGGCGGCAACGTCCTAGCCATGCACAGGCTCGGCGTGATGTCGGCGCGCGGCGAGGGCGGTCCGGTCGATCCTGCGGCGTCGATCGCGTGGTTCGAAAAGGCCGCTTCGTTCGGCCTTCTCGACAGCCAGTATAACCTTGGCGCGACCTATCATCCGACGACGGACGGCGCGGCGGGCGGCGTGCAGAACGCCGGGCTCGCCTATTACTGGTATTCGGTCGCGGCGAAGAACGGTGACGCGCAGGCCGCCGAAATGGCCGCCGGCCTCGCCGCGACGCTGTCGCCCGCCGAGCGCGCGGCGAAGGACGCCGAGGTCGCGGCATGGACGGCGAACAACGCCGATCCGATCGCCAACGAGTTGCAGCCGGGGGCGTAAGGGCCCAGCGGGCGCCGCAATCCCCGATAGAGCGCGAGCGCCCGGGTGGTCACCGCCCGGGCGTTTTGGCATTCTGACCATCGAGGGGCGGGAGCGGCGTTGGGGGCGGCGATGGTGCGTGACCAGGAAGAAATGACGCGGCTCGGCTTTTACGGCCTCGCCCCATTCGTGTTCGGCGCCGCGGTGATGTGGCTTTCGCCCTTCATCGTGCCGCAATGGGCCGCGCTTAACATTCATACGATCGTACTCACCTATGCCGGGATCATTCTCGCCTTCCTCGCCGGGGCGGGCGCCGGCGCGGCGCTCAAAAGCGGACCGGAGGCGCAAGAGTCCTTCTTGCCGCGGATGGTCGTCGCGCTGGCCGCGTGGTTCGTCATCCTGCACGGCGGATTCCTGACGTTTTCGATCCCCGCGGCGTGGCGCTATCTGATCGTCATCGCGCTCTTCGTCTGGCTGTTGATGCGCGACCTGCGGACGGCGGCGAACGGCGGCTTTCCGTCCTGGTACGGAGCATTGCGCATTCGCCTCACGCTGTGGGCGATCGTCTCGCTCGTCCTCGTAATGAGCAGGCTCATCCTCTGGGGGTATTATTGAGGGGCGCTGCGCGCGCGCATTCCCAACGCCCGCCCGCCGGACTAGGGTTGCTGCGGGAGGACGCGCGCAATGGCATTCGACGTCAAGATCAAAAACGGCCTTGTCTTTGACGGCGACGGGGGCGAACCTGTCCGCGCCGACGTCGGCGTAAGGGCGGGCCGAATCGCCGAAATCGGCGCTTGCGCGGCCGCGGCGGACCGCGTGATCGACGCCGAGGGCGCGATCGTGACGCCAGGCTTCATCGACCTTCACACTCATTATGACGGACAGATTTCGTGGGACGCGGAGATGCGGCCCTCCGTCAATTTCGGCGTGACGACCGTTCTTATGGGAAATTGCGGCGTCGGCTTCGCGCCGGTCAGGTCCGCTGACCATGACCGCCTCATCCGCCTGATGGAAGGGGTTGAGGATATTCCGGGGACAGCGCTTCACGAAGGCATCAGCTGGGGTTGGGAGACGTTCGGCGAAT
>DNZB01000246.1:2629-3980 GCA_003506635.1 Parvularcula sp. | reverse complement strand
GTGCACGATCCGATCCGCGTCTACGCCATGGGCGAGCGCGCGACATTCCGCGAACAGGCGACCGCCGACGACATCCGCCTGATGCAGGGCTTGCTGAAAGAGGCGCTGGACGCTGGCGCTGCGGGCTTCTCCATCGGGCGCAGCGACGTTCACCGCACCGCCGACGGCGACTTTACGCCGTCGTCCGAAGCCGGGCGGGAAGAGCTAATCGCGCTCGCCTCTGTCTTGAAGGGCAGGAAGCGCGGCGTTCTGCAGATCGTCAACGACTTCAACCTGGAGCGCCCCGGCGATCAGTTTCCGGAGGAATTCGCCCTTGTTGAGGCTTTCGCGCGCGCGGGGCGCCGGCCTTGCTCCATCTCCCTCATGCAGCGCGATTTCGCGCCGGACCAGTGGAAACGCATTTTGAAAGAAACCGAGCGACTTAACGCCGATGGCGTCGATTTCCGCGTGCAGGTCGCCCCGCGCGGCATCGGCGTCTTCAACGGCCTGCAATGCACCATGCATCCTTTAATGGCGCAGCCGCTCTATCAGGCGATCAAGGACAAGCCTTTGCCTGAGCGCGTCGCGATCATGCGCGATCCGGACTTCAAGCGCCGCTGTCTTGAAGGCGCGCCGGTTAAGCTTGCGAGGCCGGGCTCCTCCGTGCCGCCGATCGTCGATGCGCTGATCGCCGGCATCGGCCTTGTCGCCAACAAGTTTTACCGGCTCGGGCAAACGCCCGATTACGATCAGGGGGCGGAAGGATCGCTAGGGCAAGAGGCGCGGCGCGACGGCGTCACCGTCATGGAAAAGCTCTATGACGTGCTGCTGGAGCGCGAAGGCAAGCAGCTCATCTATTTCCCGATCTACAATTACACCGAGTTTTCCTATGACAATGTCCACAAGATGCTGACGCATCCGAACGCGATGCTCGGGCTTTCCGACGGCGGCGCCCATGTCGGCACGATTTGCGACGCGTCGTTCCCGGCCTATCTCCTCTCCTACTGGACGCGCGACCGCGCCGAGCACCGCATTCCGCTCGCCCGCGCGGTGCAAATGCTGACCGCCGACGCCGCCGACTATCTCGCTCTCGACGATCGCGGGCGGCTGACAGTCGGCATGCGCGCGGACATCAACGTCATCGACTATGACCGCCTGTCGCTGAAGGCGCCGCGCATGGTGAGGGACCTCCCCGCCGGCGGCCAGCGCCTCCTCCAGGACGCGGCGGGCTTCCGCGCCACGCTCGTCAACGGCGTCGAGGTCGTGCACAACGATCAGGTGACGGATGCGCGGCCCGGAAGGCTGGTGAGGTTTTGTTGATGAAATTCACCTTCCGCACCGTCCCATCCGTCATCTTCGAGACCGGCGCAGC
>DNZB01000246.1:969-2292 GCA_003506635.1 Parvularcula sp. | reverse complement strand
GCCGGTCTCATCAACGCGGCGCTTCAGAGCCTCAAGGCCGAGGGGCTCGATTTTCACCTCTTTGACGGCATCGAGGCGGACCCGCCGGCGCGGGTCGTGCGGCATTCCGTGGAGGTCGCGCGCGCGCACAAGGCGGACGGCGTCATCGGCTTCGGCGGCGGCTCGTCGATGGACACGGCGAAGATTATCGCCGTCCTTCTCAACTCCACCCAGTCGCTCGAAGAGATCTACGGCGCGGGGAACATCAAGGGATGGCGCAGCCCCCTCGTGCTCGTGCCGACGACCGCGGGCACAGGCAGCGAAGTCACCGACATCGCCGTCGTGACGACGGATGACGACCAGAAGATGGGGATCCTCGGCGATCCGATGTTCGCCGATGTCGCGATCCTTGACCCTTCGCTCACCCACGGCCTGCCGCGGCCCGTCACCGCCGCGACCGGCGTCGACGCCATGGTGCATGCGATCGAGGCGTATACGAACCGTCACCGCAAGAACCCCGTCTCCGACGCGCTGGCGCGCGAGGCGCTGAGGCTGCTCGCCGCGAACATCGTCGAGGCGTGCGAGAATCCGTCGAACGCCGACGCGCGCGCTGACATGCTGCTCGGCGCGATGCTGGCGGGGCAGGCCTTCACCAATTCCCCGGTCGGCGCGGTGCATGGCATGGCCTATCCCCTGGGGGCGCTCTTTCACATCCCGCATGGGCTTTCCAATTCGCTGATGCTCGAACCCGTATTGCGGTTTTCGGCGCCTGCCGCCGCGCCGCTCTACGCCGAGCTGGGCGACGTCATCGGCGCCGACGCGACCGGCGGTTTTTCGCCGCGCGCCGACGCATTCATCGCGAAGCTGATGGAGATCGTCGCGGCGACCGGCGTCGAGCGCCGGCTCTCGAAGCTCGGCGTTTCGCACAACGACCTGCCGCGCATGGCCGAAGACGCAATGAAAGCCCAGCGCGTGATGCAGAACAACCCGCGCGAAGTGACTTATGAAGATGCGCTGCGCATGTATGGGGAGGTGTTGTAGGAATTGGCGACTTGGGATTAGGGATTGCGACGATCGCCGGTCGCCCTAATCCCCAATCCCAAGTCCCTGGCCCCCAATCCTCATGACACGCTCCGCCTACAAACATTTCCTCCCCCTTCAGACGCGCTGGGCGGATAATGACTCCTACGGACATATCAACAATGTCGCCTATTACGGCTATTTCGACACAATCGTGAACGAATATCTGATCAGCGCGGGCGCGCTTGATATTCACCGCGGCGCTGTCATCGGCCTTGTCGTCGAAACGGGATGCAGGTACTTCGCGCCGCTCGAGTTCCCGCA
>DNZB01000246.1:0-579 GCA_003506635.1 Parvularcula sp. | reverse complement strand
CGACACGGCGCCCGGCGCCCCTGCCGGAGGCGTTGCGCCGCGCGCTGGAGCGGATCGCCGCCTGACGCCGCGCGCCTATTTCACCAGCCGCAAGAACCGGTCCTGAAGGGCCATATCCGCCTGGAATGCGCCGGTGAAGCGCGTCGTGACCGTGTCCGCGCCGTGGCGGCGGACGCCGCGCGTCGACATGCAGTGATGCTCCGCTTCGATCATCACCGCGACGCCCCTCGGTTCAAGCGCGGATTGCAGCGCGGCCGCGATCTGCGCGGTCAGCTTTTCCTGCACCTGCAGCCGCTTGCCGAACACATCGACGAGACGCGCGAGTTTCGACAGCCCGACGACGCGCGCCGACGGCAGATAGGCGATGTGCGCCTTGCCGACGATCGGCGCCATGTGGTGTTCGCAGGTGCTTTCAAGCCGGATATCCCTGACGAGCACGATGTCGTCATAGCCCTCGACCTCGTCGAAGGTGCGCGCAAGGATCGCCTCGGCGTCCTCGTCATAGCCGCCGAACCATTCCTCATATGCCTTGACGACGCGCTTCGGCGTGTCGATCAGCCCTTCGCGCGCGGGATCATC
>DNZB01000247.1 GCA_003506635.1 Parvularcula sp. | reverse complement strand
GCGCGATCGCCTTGCCGTTGCCGTTGAAGGGGAAGCGGCCGACCTTGACCTTTTTTCCGGCGGCTTTCGCTTTCGCCTCGGTCAGCCCGACGCTCGCGACCTGCGGGTTTGAATAGGTGCAGCCCGGAATTTTCGTCACGTCGAGGGGGTGGACGCCGGCGACCCCCGCGATCTTCTCGACGCAGATCACGCCCTCATGGCTCGCCTTGTGCGCGAGCCATGGGGGCCCCGTGAGGTCGCCGATAGCGTAGAGGCCGGGCACGCCGGTCCTGAGCCATTCGTCGACGACGACATGGCCCTTCTCGACCTTCGCGCCGAGCGCTTCGAGCCCCAGATTCTCGACATTCCCCGTAATGCCGATCGCCAGGATGACGCGGTCGGCCTCCATCGTCTCGACCTTGCCGTCCGCCGTCTTGATATGCGCGGTGACGCTCGCCTTGCCTTTTTCGAGCTTGGCGACGCTCGCGCCCGTGAGGATCTTCATGCCCGCCTTGCGGAACTGCTTGAAAGCGAAGGCGGAGATTTCCTCGTCTTCCGCCGGCAAGATGCGGTCGACCATCTCGACGACCGTCACCTCGGCGCCGAGGGCGCGATAAAAGCTCGCGAATTCGATGCCGATCGCGCCCGAGCCGATGACGAGAAGGTTTTTCGGCATGACGTCGGGGATCATCGCCTCCTTCGCGGTCCAGATGAACTTGGCATCGGGTTCAAGGCCCGCCGCGGGGATGGTGCGCGCGCGCGCGCCGGTCGCGAGGATGACGTGCTTCGCCCTGATCGCGTCTTCGCCGTCTTTCGTCTTTACACGGACCAGCGGCGCCGAAGCGCCTTTCTCCAGCCGTGCGGTTCCCATCACCACCTCGATCTTGTTCTTCTTCATGAGGTACCCGATGCCGCCCGAGAGCTTGCCCGCGACATCGCGCGAGCGCTTGACGACCGCATCAAGGTCGAAGCCGACATTGTCAGCTTTCAGCCCAAACGACTTCGCATGCTTCATGTTGGTGTAGACCTCGGCCGTGCGTAAGAGCGCCTTGGTCGGGATGCAGCCCCAGTTGAGGCACACTCCGCCGAGATGCTCGCGCTCGACGATGATCGTTTTAAGCCCCAGCTGCGCGGCGCGGATCGCCGCGACATACCCCCCCGGCCCCGAACCGATCACCACGAGATCGCAAGACTTGTCGGCCATTGCTGGTCATCCTTCCATCAATTGCGGCGGACTATACTGACTGTTGCGGCGAAGGGAACGGCGCTGCGCGCGCCTATTCCGCCGCCATCGCGGGCGGGCGGTTGTCGGCCGCGCGGGCGTCCGCCCACAGGGTCTGAAGCGCGTGGAGGAAGCTCCGCCGGCTCGTCGAGAGATAGACGCGCGGGTCTGAAAGTTCGCTCGCGAGCGCCGCGTGCAGCTTCGGCAGATTGTGATAAGGGGTCGCCGGGAACAGGTGATGCGTCGCATGGAACCGCAGGCCCACGGGCGCGATCAGCTTCGACGCCAAATCCTCCGACGGCACGTTGATCGAATCGAGAAATTCCTCGGTCTTCGACACGCTGACATCGCCCGAAAAGCGATAGGCGTGCGCGCCGAGCGTACGGATTGAATTGGCGAACAGGATCGTCGCCGTCACCGCATACCAGACCCCGAGCACGGCGAGCGGCAGCCGTCCCGCCGCAACGGCCGCGACGACGCCGATCGCAAGAAAGGCCGTCGCCGTTTCCTGGATCAGCCAGGTTTCGTCATCGTCCTTGTTCTGCGGGTGACGGTCATAGGTGAGGTCGATCGCCAGCGACGACATATGCCGCCAGATGACCTTGCGCAGCGGACGGACGATCCAGGAAAGCGGCGTCAGCAGCACGAAGCGGACGAGCAGCAGCGGCGGCAGCACGAAGGAAAGCAGCACATAGCCGACGGTGCGCCAGGGCGCCCCGGCGCCGAACGACACATATTCCCCGTCGCGCGTCGATCCGTAAACGCCCGGCCGGTGATGGTCGATGTGAACGCCGGTATAGGAATAGGACGGAACGAGGAACGGCATGCCGGCGAAGATATTCCAGACGAAGCGGAAGACGCCGAAAGTTCCCTTTTTCAGATGCGCCAGCTCATGCGTGAAAAGCACCGCGCGGAAAAGCGCGAAAGCGGCGATCAGCGTCAGCGCGGCCTGCGCGAGCGAAAACGGCGCGGCGATGACGGCGCCCGTAAAGGCGCCCCACCCGATCGCGGCGCTGATCAGGAAATCCGGCCAGTAGATCTTCGGGTCCGGATCGGCGAAGCGGCGCGCGATGACGCGCGCTTCGGCCATTGGAAAGCCGCCCGTCCCGCCCGGCAAGGCCGCCGCATTGTCCACGATCCCTTGCTCCGCCATGTGGCCCGCCGGGGCCCGCGCTCAGCCAGCTACATAAAATCACGCGCGATGAAAAACCAGCGCGTCGCTGCGTCGCGCAGTAGACCGCGTCGCCGCCGCGCGCGAGGATGCCGGCGAGGCAACCGGAGACATTCATGCCCGTCGAAGCCCTGAGGACCCCGGACGATCGTTTCGCGAAGCTTGCCGGCTGGCCCTTTCCGCCGCGTTATGTCGAGGGGCTCAAGGGCTATGAGGGACTTCGCATGCATTATGCGGACGAGGGGCCGCCGGACGCGCAGGTCACGTTCCTTTGCATCCATGGCGAGCCCTCCTGGGCCTACCTCTTCCGCAAGATGATCCCCGTCTTCACCGGCGCCGGGCATCGCGCCGTCGCGGTCGACATGTTCGGCTTCGGCCGGTCGGACAAGCCGGTCGACGATAATGTTTACACCTATCATTTCCACCGGAACGCCCTTCTCGCCTTTGTCGAGCGGCTTGATCTCAGGAACGTCTGTCTCGTCGTGCAGGACTGGGGCGGGCTCCTCGGCCTCACCCTGCCGCTGGCGGCGCCGCAACGCTATACGCGCCTTATCGTCATGAACACCGGGCTTCCCGCCGGCGAGGAGGCGCCGGAAGGCTTCGCCATGTGGCGCGCCTACGCCCGCTCGCAGCCGGATTTGCACGTCGGCGACCTGATGAAGCGCGCAACGCCGATTCTGACGGATGCGGAGATGGCGGCCTATGACGCGCCCTTCCCCGACCAGCGCTACAAGGGCGGCGTCCGCCGCTTCCCGGAGCTTGTGATGCTGAAGGAGCAAGGCAAGCCGCTGACGCCGCTTTCCGCCGAAGGGGTCGAAACCTCGCTCGCCGCGCGCAAATTCTGGTCGCAAGACTGGGCGGGCGAAAGCTTCATGGCCGTCGGAATGCAAGATCCCGTGCTCGGCCCCCCGGCGATGCAATTCCTCCGTACCATGATCAAGGGCTGCCCCGAACCGATGGAGGTCGCGGAGGCCGGCCATTTCGTGCAGGAATGGGGAGGGCCGATCGCGCGGGCCGCGCTGACGCGATTCAGAATCGGTTGATATCGCCGCCGCATCGCCGTTTGCGAGGGGCGTATCTCCGCGAAACTGAGGGACCCCGCCGCGGGCCGTGCGGCGACGCGCCGGAAGGACCGGCCGTCTAATTTCGCGCCATGGCCGCGGCGATCGCC
>DNZB01000136.1:4493-6491 GCA_003506635.1 Parvularcula sp. | reverse complement strand
TTGAGCGCGCCGCCGGTGCGCGCGACGCCATTCAGAAGGTTGACGTTGACGCCGGCGCTGCGGTCGGAATAGTCCGCCGTGTCGTCGCCGGCCCCGCCGTCGAGCGTGTCAAAGCCGGTGCCGCCGTTCAGCGTATCGTTCCCTGCCTCGCCATAGAGCTGGTCCGTCGATTTCGCGGACGACAGATCGTCGTCGCCGTCGCCGCCGATCAGCGTGTCATTGCCGGAGAACGAAGCAATGCGATCGTTACCGCTGCGCCCGTCGATCGACGCGCTCGACGATCCCGCGACGAGACGGTCGTTCATGTTCGAGCCGACGATGTTTTCAAGATTGATTAGCGAATCGTCGACCGTTCCCCCGGTCCACACTCCGTTTCCGTTGAAGTTCCCGCCGGAGAAGCTGACGCCGTTAATGAGGTTGACGTTCACCGCGGAGGCGCTTTCGGAATAATCGACAGTGTCGAAGGCGGTGCCGCCGTCGATCGTGTCGCGGCCCGATCCGCCCGACAGCGTGTCGGCGCTCGATCCGCCAGAAAGACTGTCGTCGCCATTGCCGCCGAGGAGGGAATCCTCGCCCGCATCGCCCGACAGCGAGTCATCGCTGTCCTCGCCGCTGATATAGTCGTCGCTGCCGCCGCCGCTGATCGAATCGTCGCCCCCGCGGCCAAAGAGGTGATCGTCGCCGCTATTGCCCGAGATCGTATCCGCGCCGTCATTGCCGCTGACGCTGTCGTCGCCGGAGGATCCGGCATAGGCGCCGCCGCCCGCCGCGAAGATGCGGATGTCGTCGCCGTCGAGGAAAAGATCGGCGGCGTTGACATTTTGCAGCGTGATCGTCGCTCCGCTCGGCGTATAGGTCACGACGGCGTCGGCGCCGTTCTGCGCGAAGGTGAAGGCGCCGAGGTCGAACACCTCGCTGTCGACGTCGATCTCGTCTTCGGGGGAAAAGTCGGTGACGATATCGGCGCCGAACGCCGTTTCGTCGATATCGAATTTGTCGGCGCCCGCGCCGCCGGTCATCGTGTCGTTTCCTTCAGACCCTTCAATCTTGTCGGCGCCGTCGCCGCCGTTGATCGAATCATTCCCGAGGCCGCCTTCGAGCGAGTCCGCGCCCGCGCCGCCGTCGAGGGTGTCGTCGCCGTCGTCGCCCTTCAGCGTGTCGGCGCCGTCGCCGCCCGAGAGCTGGTCCGCGCCCCCGCGTCCCTTCAGGAAATCGCCGCCGGCCCCGCCGGCCAGCGTATCGGCGCCCGCGCCGCCGGTGCCGGCGGCGAGGAAGATCTCATGCCCGTCGATCGCGATATTCGTCGCCAGCGTGTTCAAGAGGCGGACGGTCGAGGCGTTGAGCGCGTTCGAGAGAACGGCGTCGGCGCCGTCTTGCGCGATCGTCCACTGCGCAGCGGCGAGGCCCGTGTCCTCAAAGTCGATGTAATCGCCCGCGCCGAAATCGGCGATGACGTCCGCGCCAAAATTGGCGAGGCCAAGCTCGAATTTGTCGCCGCCCGCGCCGCCCGTCATCGTATCGTTCCCGGCGTCGCCTTCCAGCGTGTCAGCGCCGTCGCCGCCGGAGAGGACGTCGTCTGCGTCATTGCCGTTGATATCGTCATCGCCAGCGCCGCCGAAGATCGTGTCGGCTCCATTGTCGCCGGCGATGTCATCATCGCCCGCGCCGCCGTCGAGGCTGTCGCTTCCGTCGTCGCCGCGCAGCCGGTCCGCCCCGTCGCCGCCGGAAATGGTGTCCGCTCCGCCGCGCCCGCGCAAGGTGTCGTCGCCGCCGAGGCCGTCAATCAATTCCGCGGCCGCGCCGCCTTCAAATTCGTCCGCATTAGGGCTGCCGATGATCATGGGTGGATTCCTCGCGCTGAAGGCCGGGTATGGGGTGCGCGCCTCCGGTGCGGGAGTGCGCTGGTCAATGGGTCAACGGCTGGGACTTATAATTTATTCCGCCGACGGCGGCAAAAAACCAGGCGCGTCCGCCAGCCGCGGCGCAGAGGCATGGTGA
>DNZB01000136.1:2411-4130 GCA_003506635.1 Parvularcula sp. | reverse complement strand
GAATCGCCCATTCCGGTTGCTTGCGATCTGCGATAGGCCCTGAAGCCTTTCCGGATGGAGTTCGCCTGATGTTGAGTTTTCTTGCCGCCGTTCTGGCTCTTCAGGCCATCGAAGCAGCGCCTGCTGCCGCGCCTGCCTCGCCGGACGGCGTCGCGATCTTTCATGACATCCCGTTCAAGCATCCGGTGACGCTGCTCCTGCGCCCGATCGATCCCGCAAGCGGGGCATTCGGCGCATCGACCCTGTTCGTCGATGCATCGGATTTCGCGGCGGGATCAGGCCGGCTTCACGCGGAAGGAACGGTGAAGCAGTTCCACGCCGCCGTGCTGGCGCCGGGCGCCTATGCGGTCATCGGCAAGATCGAGCGCATCCCGGAAGGCGACAGGGTGAATGTCTGGACCACCTGCCGCCCGAAGGACGCTGAAATTTTCGAAATGCCGCCGAATGGGCGGGTGCTCGTTCCTGCGCCCACCGGGATGACCTTCGATCCGGCGGAGATGGAAGGCCAGCTGCGGGCGTTCCTCAAAGCCGACGACGCGCAGCTTGAAAAAGACCTCGCCGCGATCCTCAGCGCCAACCCTTCCTTCGCGGGCAATTACGAGCGACCGGCGCCGACCCTCACCGTCGCGTTCAAATCGCCGCGCGGTGCGGAAGAATGCCTGAAGTCGGGCCCCGCGAAGGGAAAGATTGTCGCGAAGTAGGGCAGGATGAGCCCCGGCGCGCGGCTTCGCGCAACGAGGGGTTATGCCCTGGTAGAGGATGCAAAAACGCGCGGATTGCGTCCCTTGCGCCGTTGATGGACCAGCGGTTCCCGCTTTGCTATGCTCCGTGAAGAGAGAGGGAGCCTGCGTATGACAAAGGCATTGGACAGCGCGCTTCTTTTTGCAGCGCTTCGCCGGTTTACTGCCGGATTATTGCTGCTTCTCGCGGCGGGAATGGCGGCGCCGGCCGCCGCGCAGGACGACGCGCCGCAGGCCGCGAAGCGCATCGGCGTCATCTCAATTCTTGGCGATCTACTATACGACGACCGCGTCGGCCTCACCGTGTTCGGCAACAAGCTGCAGCGTCATGATGTATCGGCGTGGGGCCTCGATGACGCATGGGAAGGCATGATCGAAGCAGCGCTGCCCGGCGCGATCGACGCCGAAATCGTGCCGCTGACGATTGATCGTGCGCTTCTGCGCGCCGCTTATCCGACCGCGGAAGACGAGGACGGGTGGCTTGCGCAATATCGCACGCCGAAGTTCAAGCGCATCACCGGCGCGCTGCAAACAATCGCGCGCGACAACCGGCTCGACCTGATCATTCTTCTGGCCAGCGATGCGACGGATCTTGCGGGCACGAACCAGTATCTCGAATCCTTCGGCGCTTATCGGTCCGGAAAGCGCGGCCCCGCCTGGTTCTACATCGTCGCGCAGCTTCACCTGATCGACGGCGCGGCGGGGGAGCCGACCCGATCAAAATGGCTCGAAACGGCCACGCGCGAGAAAACCCAGTTCGCCCGCTGGCCGTCGCAGCGCGTACCGGACGAATTGCTCGACCGCCGCTTCGATGAATATGCCGACGAGGAAAAGGCCGCGCTCGCCGAACGCTTCAAGGCGATGCCCGACACCGCGTTCGCTCCGACGCTGACGAAGCTGTTCGCGCCGAAGAAGTAAAAAGGGCAAGCAGCAAGGCGCGTTTCGCCGCGCTCAACGCGCGCTAGATCGTCGGGCGTGA
>DNZB01000136.1:611-2077 GCA_003506635.1 Parvularcula sp. | reverse complement strand
ACTTTTCCGCCCGGCGCTCTAACGCCGCCGCCCTTTCGGCTTGCTGAGGAGCGTCGACACCGTCCCCTCGCTCTTGGTGATGCGCCCTGCGCTTCCGGCTTCAATGCGGTCTTCGATCACGCTTTGCCGCGCGAAGGGGTCGTCCGCCACGGCGAGTTCCGTTTCCTGCAGGCGTTTGATCTCGTCGCGCAGGCGCGCTGCTTCCTCGAATTCGAGATTGGCGGCGGCCGCGCGCATGTCCTTTTCGAGGCCGGCGATGACCGCGCGGAGGTTATGGCCGAATTCGGCGCCCTCGGCCGCGAGGCTGCCTGCGCGCGGCGTTGCGCGGTGGCCGACGAAGCTTGTTCCCATCGCGGCTTTGCGCCCCTCATCATCGTCGCGGGCGAGATCTGAGATCATCGCTTTCGTTGATTGCGGCGTGATGCCGTGCGCCGCGTTATGCGCGACCTGCTTTTCGCGGCGTCGGTCGGTTTCCGCGATGGCCCTCTCCATCGAGCCGGTCATGCGGTCCGCATAAAGAACGACGCGGCCGTCGACATTGCGCGCCGCGCGCCCGATCGTCTGGATCAGGGATGTTTCGGAGCGCAGGAACCCTTCCTTGTCGGCGTCGAGAATGGCGACGAACTGGCACTCCGGAATGTCGAGCCCCTCGCGCAACAGGTTGATGCCGACCAACACGTCAAAGGCGCCTAGCCTGAGATCGCGGATGATCTCGATGCGCTCGAGCGTTTCGACGTCCGAATGCATGTAGCGCACCCTGACGCCCTGTTCGTGCATATATTCGGTGAGGTCCTCCGCCATGCGCTTCGTCAGCACGGTGACGAGGCTGCGTCCGCCCTTCCTCGCGACGGCTTTCACTTCGGCGATGACGTCGTCGACCTGATTGCTCTTGCCCGTCGTGACGGGGCGTACCTCGACCGCGGGGTCGATGAGGCCTGTCGGGCGGATCACCTGTTCGGTGAAAACGCCCCCCGTTCGTTCCAGCTCCCACCCGCCCGGCGTTGCGGAGACATGCGTCGTCTGGGGGCGCATCTTCTCCCACTCCTCGAATTTCAAGGGGCGATTGTCCATGCAGGAAGGCAGGCGGAATCCATATTCGGCGAGCGTCTTCTTGCGGTTGAAGTCGCCGCGGAACATTGCGCCGATCTGCGGCACGGTGACGTGACTTTCATCGGTGAAAAGCAGTGCGTTCTCGGGGAGATATTCGAACAGCGTCGGCGGCGGCTCGCCGGGTTTGCGGCCGGTGAGGTATCGAGAATAGTTTTCGATGCCGGCGCAAGAGCCCGTCGCCGCCAGCATTTCCAGATCGAAATTGACGCGCTGTTCAAGCCGCTGCGCCTCAAGCAGGCGTCCCTCCGCGCGCATGATGTGCAGCGTCTCGTTCAGCTCGCGCTTGATGCCGGCGAGCGCCTGCGTCAGCGTCGGGCGCGGCGTCACATAATGGCTGTTGGCGTAGACGGTGACGG
>DNZB01000136.1:0-276 GCA_003506635.1 Parvularcula sp. | reverse complement strand
ACGCGCCAGGCGCGGTCCTCGTAATGCGCCGGGAAAATCTCGATCACGTCGCCCTTCGCGCGAAAGCTCCCGCGCGCGAAGCCCGCGTCCGCGCGCTTGTATTGCAGCGCGACAAGATCGGCGAGCAGCGTCTTGCGGTCGATCGTCTGGCCGAGGTTCAAGCTGAACGTCATCGCCGTATAGGTCTCAACCGAGCCGATGCCGTAAATACAGGAGACGGAAGCGACGATGATCACGTCGTCGCGTTCAAGGATCGCGCGCGTCGCGGCGTGGCGC
>DNZB01000135.1:32567-32722 GCA_003506635.1 Parvularcula sp. | reverse complement strand
CCCGGCGTGTTCAACGTCGTCAACGGCGCTAGCGCGGCGGTCGACGCGCTGCTCGATCACCCTGACATTGCGGCGGTCAGCTTTGTCGGTTCGACGCCCGTCGCCGAGCATGTCTACCGGCGCGGCGCCGCCTGCGGGAAAAGGGTGCAAGCGCT
>DNZB01000135.1:18689-32300 GCA_003506635.1 Parvularcula sp. | reverse complement strand
GGCGGGGCCAAGAACCACATGATCGTGCTCCCTGACGCCGATCTTGACCAGGCGGCCGACGCGCTGATGGGGGCGGCGTTTGGTTCGGCCGGTGAGCGCTGCATGGCGATTTCGGTCGCCGTTCCGGTGGGCGCCGAAACGGCCGACCGGCTGATCGCCCGTCTTGCGCCGCGCGTGCGCGCGCTGCGGATCGGTCCGAGTACGGATGAAGAGGCGGAAATGGGCCCGCTCATCAGCAAGGCCCACCGCGACCGCGTCTCCGGCCTGATTGGACGCGCGGCTGAGGACGGCGCCGAGATCGTCGTCGACGGGCGCGGGCTCGCATTGCAGGGCTATGAGGACGGGTTCTGGCTCGGCGGCGCGCTTCTTGACCGGGTGCGGCCAGGGATGTGCGCCTATGACGAGGAGATCTTTGGTCCGGTTCTCTCGGTCGTGCGCGCTGACGATTACGAAGCCGCGGTCGCCCTGATCGACAACAACCCCTTTGCGAACGGAACGGCGATCTTCACGCGCGACGGCGATGCGGCGCGCGATTTCGCCGCGCGCATCAAGGTCGGCATGGTCGGCATCAACGTGCCGATTCCGGTGCCGGTCGGTTACTTCAGCTTCGGCGGATGGAAGCGCTCGAATTTCGGCGCGCACGGCATCTACGGGCCGGAGGCCGCGCACTTCTATACGCGCCTAAAAACGGTGACGTCTCGCTGGCCGACCGGCATCAGGGCGGGCGCCGATTTCCGTTTTCCAACCATGAACTGAAGGACAGCAGGCGACCTATGAGAATCTTGCGCGGCGGGCTTATCCAGATGGGGCTTAAAGGCCCGACCGACGGCTCACCCGAATCCATTCGCAGAGCAATGATCGAGGCCCACGCCCCATTGATCGACGAGGCCGGTCGGCAGGGCGTGCAGGTGTTGTCCTTTCAGGAGGTGTTCACGCAGCCCTATTTCTGCCCGAGCCAGGACGTAAAATGGTATGCCGCGGCGGAA
Organism: Parvularcula sp.; assembly: GCA_003506635.1. GTDB lineage: Bacteria > Pseudomonadota > Alphaproteobacteria > Caulobacterales > Parvularculaceae > Amphiplicatus. Next base: position 31,314 of record DNZB01000135.1, on the reverse strand, counting down.
GACATACCGGGCGGGCCGACTTGCGCCTTGATGCAGGATTATGCGCGCAAACACAAAATGGTCATCGTCGTCCCGATCTATGAGCGCACAAAGGTCGCGGGCGTCTACTATAACACCGCGGCGGTGATCGACGCTGACGGCGCCTATCTCGGCAAATACCGGAAGACTCACATTCCGCAAGTCGCGGGATTCTGGGAAAAGTTCTTTTTCAAGCCCGGCGCCTCAGACTGGCCGGTGTTCAACACCGCCTATTGCAAGCTCGGCGTTTATATTTGTTATGACCGGCACTTCCCCGAAGGGTGGCGCGCGCTTGCGCTCAATGGCGCGGAATATATCGTCAATCCGTCGGCGACTGTGGCAGGGCTTTCGGAATATCTCTGGAAGCTTGAACAGCCGGCGGCCGCGGTCGCCAACGGCTGCTGGATCGGCGCGATCAACCGAGTCGGCGTCGAGGCGCCATGGAAGATCGGCGAGTTTTACGGTCAGAGTTATTTCGTCAATCCCCGCGGGCAGATTGAAAAAATCGCGAGCCGCGACAGGGACGAGCTGATCGTGCATGACATGAACATGGACATGGTGCGCGAAGTGCGTGATTTGTGGCAGTTCTTCCGCGACCGGCGCCCCGAAACCTACGCGCCGCTGGTCGCGCAGGAGTGAGCCGAATGGCGAAGCCGAAGGTTGAAGCGCAATGAACGGCGCCGCGGCTGCGAACGAGGCGCCGGATCGCGCGCCGCCTTATGACGCGGCGCTCTGGAACGCCGACCTTGCGCCCGCTCCGGCGGCCTCGCGCACTTGGGGTGCGCCCGCGTTTGCAGCGCTGTGGGTCGCGATGGTCGCTTGCGTGCCGACCTATCTGCTGGCGGGCGGGCTGATCGCCGCGGGCATGAACTGGGTAGAAGCGGTTTTCACCGTCTTCCTCGGCAATCTTATCGTCCTCATCCCGATGATTGCGATCGGGCGCATCGGCGCGCGCCACGGCGTGCCGTTTCCGGTGCTGCTGCGCGCCGCCTTTGGCCCGCATGGCGCGAAGATCCCGGCGCTCGCCCGCGGGCTTGTCGCTTGCGGCTGGTTTGGCATCAACACCTGGGTCGGCGGCTCAGCGATCTATGTGATCTTGAACACGCTGACGGGCGATGCGTTTCGCGGCGCGCCGCTTCCGGTGCTTGGCATCGACGCGGCGCAGACAGTCTGTTTTCTCGCCTTCTGGGCTATGCATCTTGTCTTTATCCGCTACGGAACGGAATCAATCCGGTGGCTTGAATTATTGTCCGCGCCATTCCTCCTCCTGATGGCGTTCGCGTTGCTTGGCTGGGCTTATGTCAAGGCGGATGGATTCGGCGAAATGCTGGCGGCGCCTTCGGCCTTTGCGCCCGGCGGGCCGAAAGAAGGCGGGTTCTGGGGCGTCTTCTTCATCTCGCTGACCGGCATGGTCGGGTTCTGGGCGACCATGGCGCTCAATATTCCGGACTTCACGCGCTTTGCGAAAAACCAGAAGGCGCAGATGATTGGACAGGCGATCGGACTGCCGATTCCCATGGCGCTCTTCGCCTTCATATCGGTCGCGGTGACGTCGGCGACTGTGAAGATCTACGGCGAGGCGATCTGGAACCCTGTCGACCTTGCGGGGCGCATGGGCGGTTTTGCGGTCGTTATCGCGCTGGTCGCGCTGGTCGTTGCGACCTTGACCACCAATCTGGCGGCCAACGTGGTCGCGCCTGCATATGGATTTTCAAATCTGGCGCCGGGACGCATTTCTTACCGCATGGGCGGATACATCACGGCGGCGGTGGGCATCGCGATCTTTCCCTGGAAACTTGTTGAAGACGCGGGCGCCTATATATTCACCTGGCTTGTCGGCTATTCGGCGCTTCTGGGCCCGATAGCAGGCATCTTGATCGCCGACTATTATTTCGTGCGCGCGTCGCACCTTGATGTCGATGCGCTGTTCCGCGCCGACGGCGTCTATCGCGGCGCCGCCGGGTGGAACATCGCCGGGCTCGCCGCGTTCGCGATCGGCGTCGCACCGAACGCGCCTGGTTTTCTGCACGCGGCAGGCGCATTGAAATCCGTTCCCGCGATCTTTGACGGCGTTTACGTTTATGCGTGGTTCGTCGGCTTCGCTGTCGCCGCCGCAGCGTATTATTTCATGATGCGGGCCGGGCCCGGCAAATAGACGGAGGACGCGCATGTCCCTTCTCATTCGCGGAGGAACGGTCGTCAACGCGGACGGGCGCCGTCGCGCCGACGTTTATTGCGAAGGCGGGCTGATCGAAGCCGTCGGCCCTGACCTAGATGCGCCGGCGGGCGTTGAAATCATCGACGCCGGCGGGCAATTCGTGATGCCCGGCGGCATTGATCCGCATACGCATATGCAGCTTCCCTTTATGGGGACGGTCGCATCCGAAGATTTTTTCTCCGGCACGGCCGCCGGTTTCGCCGGCGGGACGACCATGATCATCGATTTCGTGATTCCCGCGCCGCGCCAGCCGCTGATGGACGCCTATCACGATTGGCGGGGGTGGGCGGAAAAATCCGCGGGCGATTTCGGCTTCCACGTCGCAGTCACCTGGTGGGACAAAACGGTTCATGCCGATATGAAGACGCTCGTTGAGGAAGAGGGCGTCAACAGCTTCAAGCATTTCATGGCGTACAAGGACGCCATCATGGCGACGGACGAAACGATCTATCACTCGTTCCGGCGCGCGCTCGAACTCGGCGCGATCGTCACCGCGCATGCGGAAAACGGCGAGCTTGTCCATCAGCTCCAGCGCGAGCTTCTTGAAAAGGGAATCACCGGCCCCGAAGGACACCCTTTGTCGCGTCCCCCGAAGGTCGAAGGCGAGGCAGCGCACCGCGTCATCAAATTCGCCGAGGTAATCGGCGTTCCTGTATATCTTGTGCACGTGTCGACGAAGGAAGCGCTCGGCCACATTGAGGCGGCGCGCAGCGAAGGCAGCCGGGTGTTCGGCGAAGTTCTGGCCGGTCATCTCCTGATCGACGATAGCGTTTATCGGCACGCCGACTGGGGCTTTGCCGCCGCGCATGTAATGTCCCCGCCGTTCCGGCCGAAGGAACATCAAGAGGCGTTATGGCGCGGCCTGCAATCGGGCGCGCTGCAGACGACCGCGACCGACCATTGCTGTTTCTGTCATGACCAGAAGGCAATGGGTCGGAATGACTTCACCAAGATTCCGAATGGAACAGGCGGCGTCGAGGACCGGCTGGCGGTCTTGTGGACGCATGGCGTCAATACGGGTCGCCTGACAGCGGAGGAATTTGTCGCGGCGACATCGGCGAACGCCGCAAGAATTTTCAACATCTATCCGCGCAAGGGCGTAATCGCGCAGGGCTCTGACGCCGACATCGTCGTGTGGGATCCGGCCGCGCAAAAGACGCTTTCCGCGAAAACGCATCATCAGAAAGTCGACTTTAACATTTTTGAAGGCATGAACGTGACGGGTCTTGCCTCGCACACGATCAGCCAGGGCGTCGTCGTTTACGCCGACGGCGATTTGCGCGCCGTCAAAGGGGCGGGGCGCTATGTCAAGCGGCCGGCGTTCCATCCGATGTTTGGGGCGCTGGCGCGGCGCTCGGCGCTCGCGTCCTGCGCGAGGGGGGAGCAATGACAAGCGATCGGGAACTTTACGACCGCGCGGTCGATGCGCGCGCCAAAGCCCACGCGCCCTATTCGAGGTTCAAGGTCGGCGCCGCGATCCTGGACGCAAACGGAGCGGTTTACATAGGCTGCAATGTTGAAAACGCCGCTTATCCGCTTGGGGCTTGCGCGGAAGCGGGCGCAATCGGCGCGATGGTCGCCGGCGGCGGCGCTCGCATCCGGCGCATTGCGATTGTCGGCGGGCGCGAGGCTCTGGAAAAATGCCCGCCTTGCGGGGGATGCCGACAGCGCATCGCCGAATTTGCAACGCCGGAAACGCGCATCCTGTTATTCGAGCCGACAGGCGAAGTTTGCGAGTACGGCCTCGCTGACCTGCTTCCGGTTTCATTCGCCTTGCGGGGGGATGAGTAGCGATGCGCGGCGGGCCTTCATTCGCCGCGGGCGAGCGCGCCGTTCAATATGACGTCGCAGAGCGAGGTCCTGATCTGCTGAAATTGCGCAGCGCTGATCGCCCTGACGCCGAGGACGGCGCGAACCTGCGGCAGGAAGTCGGCATAATGCTGCGTTGCCGCCCAGATCAGGAAGATAAGGTGAACGGGTTCGATCGGCCGCAGGCGCCCTTCAGCGATCCAGCGCTCAAGGACGCGCCCCTTTTCGCGCACAAGCGCGCGCAGGTTGGTCTTCAGATAGTCTTTAATAAGCGGCGCGCCATGCAAGATCTCGTTGGCGAAGACGCGCGAGGCCGTCGGATGGCGCATCGCCATGTCAAGCTTTTCGCTGATATAGGCCGTCAGTTCGGTGCGTGGGTCGCCCTTTGGGTCAAGCTTCGCGAGCGAAGCGGTCCAGACTTCAAGCGTGTTTTGCAGGACCGCGACATAAAGGTCCCGCTTCGTACGGAAGTAGTAATGGAGATTCGACTTCGAAATACCGGCGCGCCGGGCGATCTCGTCGACCGTGGCGCCGTGCAGGCCGGTCTCGGCGAACACTGTTTCGGCCGCCGCGAGAATTTTCGCTACATTGCGCCGCGCAATGCGCGATCCGTGCGCAGGTGCATCCTGCGGCGACGCAGACTTTTGGGACTTTCGGACGGGCTTTCGGGTCATGGCAGCAATCTAGGGGATTCGCTGCGCGTTATACCGCTGCGGCCCCGGGTGGGAGCGGCTTGATGGCGCGGGCGATAGTCGGCGTTCTTGATTCCCTTGGCCTTGGCGCAAGCGAGGATGCGGCGCGCTATGGCGACGCGGGCGCCAACACCTTCGCCCATATCGTTGAGGCCTGCGCCGCGGGCGCAGCCGACGTCGCCGGCCTTCGATCGGGGCCGATCCGCTTGCCGAATATGGCGGCGCTTGGCTTCGGCGCGGCCGCCGCCGCCGCGCGGGGGCGCGCCTTGCCGCTTGCCGGGCCGGCGCTGTCCGCTGGCGCCTATGGCTATGCGGCCGAAAGAAGCGCCGGCAAAGACACGCCGAGCGGCCATTGGGAAATGATGGGCCTGCCGGTTGAACAGGATTGGGGATATTTTCCCAAAGGCCCGCCGAGCTTTCCGCGCGCCCTCGTTGAACGCCTGGTCGCTGAGGCCGGACTGCCCGGCGTCCTTGGCGACCGGCATGCTTCGGGCACGGAGATTATCGAGGAATTGGGCGCCGAGCATATCAGCACGGGGCGCCCGATCATCTACACCTCGGGCGATTCCGTTTTCCAGATCGCCGCGCACGAGCGTCACTTCGGGCTTCAGCGCCTTTACGATGTCTGCGCTGCGGCGCGGCGGCTGGTTGATGAGTACCGGATCGGACGCGTCATCGCGCGGCCGTTCCTCGGCGAGCGGCAAGGTGAGTTTCGTCGCACCCCCGCGCGGCGGGACTATGCGACGCCGCCGCACGGACCGACGCTGCTCGATCGGGCGAGGGAAGCCGGGCGCGCGGTGATCGGCATTGGCAAGATTGGAGATATTTTTGCGCAGCGAGGCCTCACGCGAACGGTGAAGGCCGACGGCAATGACGCAATTTTTGACGCATGGCTTTCTGAGATCAGCGCAGCGCCGGACGGGGCTGTCGTTTTTGCGAATTTCGTCGACTTCGACACACTCTACGGTCATCGCCGCAATGTCGCCGGCTACGCCGCCGCGCTTGAGGCTTTTGACCGCCGCCTGCCGGACTTGCGCGCGATCTTGCGTTCTGGCGATCTTGCGGTCTTGACGGCGGACCATGGTTGCGATCCAACGGCGCCAGGGTCCGACCATACGCGCGAATTCGTTCCAGTGATCGCGTTCGGCCCGGGCGTGAAGGCGCGCGCGATAGGCCGACGCGACACGTTCGCCGACATCGCTCAAACGCTCGCCTCGCACTTGGCTTTGCCGGCGATGCCCATAGGCCAGCCCTTTTTGTGAGTGCGAAAATCATGTCTGAGCGGGACCTGAAAAACACGAATGTCACGGCGATCGCGCCGCGCGCATCGACGCGGCCGCCCGCGCACGGCGCTGAAGACCTGCGCAATCCAGGCGTCCCGCTCGAGCTTGACTGGATCGACGAAATCCGCGTCAACCGGTCGGCCGCCGAACGGCGCATCGACAGTCTCGCCGGGCGTCGCACTGTCAAGAAGGATTGGCAGGCGGCGTGGCTTTTGAAAGCAATTTCACTAATGGACCTGACGACGCTCGCCGGCGACGACACCGAGGGGCGCGTCCGGCGATTATGCGCCAAGGCCCGCCAGCCGGTGCGGACGGATCTGCTGGACGCGCTCGGCGCGCGCGATCTTGACGTCAAGGCGGCGGCGGTGTGCGTCTATCACGCCTTCGTGCGGACTGCGGTCGACGCGCTCGAAGGAAGCGGCGTTGAGATCGCCGCGGTTTCAACCGGGTTTCCTGCCGGGCATTCGCCCTTCGAAACACGTCTTGCCGAGATCGGCGCCTCGGTCGCGGCAGGCGCGACGGAAATCGATATCGTCGTCAGCCGGCGTCATGTGCTGAAAGCCGACTGGCGCGCGCTATATGATGAGGTCGCCGCCTTTCGCAAAGCCTGCGGTCCGGCGCATCTCAAGGCGATCATTGCGACCGGCGAACTTGGCTCGATCGGCAAGGTCGGAAAAGCTTCCATGACGGCTATGATGGCGGGCGCCGATTTCATCAAGACTTCGACCGGAATGGAAAGCGTCAATGCGACGTTACCGGTCAGCCTCATCATGATGCGGATGATCCGCGAATATCACGCGCGAACGGGATTCAAGATCGGCTTCAAGCCGGCCGGCGGCATCGCGGAGGCGAAAACCGCGCTTGCCTATCTCATTTTGCTGAAGGAAGAACTCGGCGCCGATTGGATGACGCCGAAACTCTTCCGTTTCGGCGCCTCGCGCCTTCTCGGCGACATTGAACGCCAGCTCGAGCATCATGCAACCGGCCGCTATTCGGCCGCAAATCGTCACCCAATGGGGTAATTGCAAGTGTCAAATGTCGCCCGAATATTTGAATCCATGGAGTATGGTCCGGCGCCCGAAGAGCATGGCTATGTGCTGGAGTGGCTCGCCGCGCACAAGTTCGGATTCAAGCTCTTTATCAATGGCGAATGGGTCGCCCCGCGCGTGAAGGCCGAGCCGATCGTGTCGTACAACCCTGCAACCGGCGAAACGCTTGCATTGATCGCGCGCGCCAGCCCTGGTGATGTAGACGCCGCGGTCGCCGCGGCGAAGGCCGCCTTTCCGGACTGGTCGGCGCGCTCAGGCCATGCGCGCGCGCGCTGCCTATATGCGCTGGCGCGGCTGGTGCAGAAGAACAGCCGCTTCCTGGCCGTGCTTGAAACGCTCGATAACGGCAAACCCATCCGGGAAACGCGCGACATCGACATTCCGCTCGTCGCGCGTCATTTCTATCACCATGCCGGCTGGGCGCAGCTGCGCGACGAGGAGTTTCCAGATCACGAGCCGCTCGGCGTCGTCGGCCAGATCATCCCTTGGAATTTCCCGCTGCTGATGCTTGCGTGGAAGATCGCGCCGGCCATCGCAGCAGGAAATTGCGTCGTGCTGAAGCCGGCTGAATTCACAAGTTTGTCGGCGCTCTATTTCGCCGAGCTTTGCCGCGAAGCGGGCGTTCCCCCGGGCGTCGTCAACATCATCACGGGCGAGGGCGATACGGGCGAGGCGCTGGTGCGTCACCCGGATGTCGCCAAGATCGCCTTCACCGGATCAACCGAGGTCGGTCGCCTGATCCGCCGGGCGACCGCCGGTTCCGGGAAAAAAGTGTCTCTCGAACTCGGCGGCAAATCACCCTTCATCATTTTTGAGGACGCCGACCTCGACGGCGCGGTCGAAGGACTCATAGACGCCATCTGGTTCAATCAGGGCCAGGTCTGTTGCGCGGGCTCGCGCCTGCTCGTTGAAGAGAGCGTCGCGGAATCAATTTATGATCGAATCCGCCGGCGCCTCTCCGCATTTCGCGTCGGCGACCCGCTTGACAAGGCGGTCGACATGGGCGCGGTCGTCGATCCGGTGCAACGGGCCCGCATCGATCAGCTGGTGAAATGCAGCAAGAGCGAGGGCGGAATTGTCTGGACGCCGGATATCGCGATGCCAGGACGCGGCTGCTTTTACCCGCCGACGCTCATCACCGGGGTCGGAACCGGCAATGTCGCGATGCGCGAGGAGATCTTCGGCCCGGTGCTGACGGCGATGTCATTCCGTACGCTGAAAGAAGCCGTTGAACTCGCCAATAACACGACCTATGGGCTAGCGGCGACGATCTGGACGGAAAATGTCAATCGCGCGCTTGAGGCCGCGAGCCAGATGAAGGCGGGCGTCGTCTGGATCAATATGACGAACGGGTTTGACGCAGCGTGCGGCTTCGGCGGTTATCGCGAATCAGGCTTCGGCCGAGAGGGCGGCCGCGAAGGCTTCATCGACTATTTGAAGCTGCGCCGGGAGTGGGGTGCGGCCTCAATCGCAGGGAAGGTCGCGCCGTCAGGCGCGATCGCCCCGGTCGAGGGTGTCGATGAATCGCCTAAAAACTATATCGGCGGCAAGCAGAAGCGCCCAGACGGCGGGCGCACGCGCCCCGTCTTTGATCACAGGGGCGCGCTCGCCGGCCGCGTCGGCCTTGGCAATCGCAAAGACGTTCGCGATGCGGTCGAGGCCGCTTTCAAGGCCGAAGACTGGTCGCGCGCCAGCGGACACGCGCGTGCGCAGATCCTCTATTTCATCGCCGAAAACCTGTCGAAGCGCGCGCTCGAATTCGCGGACCGGCTTTGTACGCTCGCCGGCGGGACAAAGGCAGGCGCGCGAGCGCAAGTCGAATTATCGATCTCCCGACTCTTCAGCTATGCGGCGTGGGCGGACAAATATGACGGGCTCGCCCATTCCCCGCCCCAGCGCAATATCGTCATGGCCGTCAATGAGCCGATTGGCGTCATGGGCGTCATCTGCCCGGATGCGCCGCCGCTGTTGTCCTTCGTCTCGCTGTGGGCGCCCGCGCTGGCGATGGGAAATCGCGTTGTGGTCGTGCCCTCCGAGACTTGTCCGCTGATCGCGACCGATTTCTATCAGGTGCTTGAGACATCCGATCTTCCTGGCGGCGTGCTCAATATCGTTACGGGCGAGCGCGATGCGCTGACAAAAACGCTGGCGGAACACGATCAAGTCGATGCGATCTGGTATCATGGCGATGCGTCAGGCTCCCGAAAGGTCGAGGAGGCTTCCGCGACGAATTTGAAGCAGACCTGGGTCAATGACGGGCGCGCGCGCGACTGGCGCGCCGCGCGCACAGGCGAGGGGCGCGAATTCCTTCGCCGCGCGACGCAGGTCAAGAACATTTGGCTGCCCTATGGCGACTGAACACTCGGTACGTCCCGGCGGTGGAGCATCGCGATGTTGAGCGTAATAGGGCTCGATGCGGACGACACGCTTTGGCAGAATGAGCGCTATTATCGCGCGGCGGAGGCGGAATTCGCCGCGCTGCTCGCCGACTTCGCCGACCCGCCCGCTCTGCAAGAGAGAGTGGACGCCTGTCACCGTACGAATATGGGGATTTACGGCGTCGGCGCGAAAAGTTTTACGCTGACGCTAATCGAGGCGGCGATTGACGTCTCGGACGGGGTCGTTTCCGCGGACGTGCTGCGCAAGATCGTGGAAGTCGGCCGGGAGCTGCTCGCCCACCCGATCGAGCTGTTGCCGCATGCGCGCGAGGTTGTCGAAACGCTTTCCGCTGAGGGATACCGGATCGTCTTGATCACCAAGGGCGATCTTTTTCATCAGGAACGCAAAATCGCCGCGTCGCTTTTGGACAATCACTTTGACGCCGTTGAAATCGTTTCGGAAAAGAGGCCCGAGACCTACAACGGAATCTTCGCGCGGCATGGCGCCGGCGCCGCCAGCGCGATGATGGTCGGAAATTCCCTGAAGTCAGACATCATTCCGGCGATTACGGCGGGCGCCTGGGGCGTTTATGTGCCGCACGAGCAGACCTGGGCGCTGGAACATGCTGAACCGCCGGAATCGGCGCCGCGATACCGCAAGCTTGCGCATCTTGGCGAACTGCCCGCGCTTGCCGCGCGGATCGCCGTTGGCGCGGGATGAATCCTATCTCTTTGATCTTTGCTCAATTCTAACCTGGAAACGCCGATGCGAAACCTGCCGCTTGTTGAACGCCACCGCGCCGTCATGCCGAAATGGATGGCGTTGTATTATGACGAACCGATTTCGCTGGCCCGGGGCGAGGGGCGCACCGTCTGGGACGGCGACGGCAATGAATATCTCGATTTCTTTGGCGGCATTCTGACGACGATGACCGCCTATAATCCGCCAGAAGTGGTGGAGGCGTTACGCGATCAGGCGGGGCGCATGTTGCATTCTTCAACGCTTTACCTGATCGAATCGCAGGTCGAACTGGCGGAGAAGATCGCGGCGCTTTCCGGCATCAGCGACGCACGCGTCTTTTTCACCAATTCAGGGAGCGAGGCTAACGACGCCGCCTTGATGATGGCTACCGCGTATCGCGCCTCGAATCACATCCTGGCCATGCGGCACAGCTATCACGGCCGTTCATTTTCGACCGTACCAGTGACAGGGATGGCGTCGTGGTCGCCTTCGTCGCTGTCGCCGTTCAACGTCAGCTACGTCCACGGCAGCTATCGCTATCGCAGCCCGTTTCGAACGCTGGATGACGCAGCCTATATCAAAGCGTGTACGGAGGATCTTGAAAACATCTTGCAAGTCGCGACGAGCGGCAATGTCGCCTGCCTGATCGCGGAGCCGATCCTCGGCGTCGGCGGCTTTGCGACGCCGCCTGACGGCCTGTTCGGCGAATTTCGCAAGGTGCTCGACCGCTACGGGATCTTGCATGTCTCCGACGAGGTTCAAACGGGTTGGGGCCGCACCGGCGAGCATTTCTGGGGCTACCAGGCGCATGGGATGACGCCCGATCTCATCACGTTCGCCAAGGGGCTCGGCAACGGGCTCGCCATCGGCGGCGTGGTCGGGCGCGCGGAGATTATCGATTGTTTCAAGGCGAGTTCGATCTCGACGTTCGGCGGCAATCCGCTGGCGACCCGCGGCGCGCTCGCCAATCTCGCAATTCTGGAGCGCGACAATCTGCCGGCGAACGCGCGTGTGCGCGGGGCTGAGCTGTTCGCCGGCTTGCGCCGCTTGCAGGCGCGTCATCCCCGTATTGGCGATGTTCGCGGCAAGGGGCTGATGGTCGGGCTTGAGCTGAATGAGGCCGACGGATGGACGCCGTCACGGGCTGCGGCCAAAGCAATTCTCGAAGAGACGAAGAAACGCGGCCTTCTGGTCGGCATGGGCGGCTTTCACGGCAATGTCATCCGGCTGGCGCCGCCGCTTTCCGTCACTGAGGCTGAATGCGCGCGCGGCCTTGCGATCCTGGAGGATTGCTTTTCCGCCGTGTTTGGCAGCCGGAGATAATTGCAATCGGGCCTGCGCCCTGCCTAACGCAGTTCGACGGAATAGACGAGCTTTCCGCTCGCAAAGCGGCTCTGGCGCAGTTCGATGGCGCGGCCCGTGATGTCATAGGCGGTGCGATTGATTTCGAGGAGCGGCGCGCCGGCCTCGATCCCGAGCGCTTCGGCGTCGTCGCGGCCGGCTCTGACCGACTCAATCTGTTCGCTCGCCGACACGATCGAAACGCCGAATTCCGCCTGATAGAGCGTATAAAGCGTGTTAGGAAGCGGCTGGCGCTTGTCGAGGCCGCGAAACAGATCGGCGGAAATGACAATGACTTCGCGCACCGCGACGGCGCCGTCGATGAAGCGGTCTCGCTTGATCTGGAAGACGCGCGCATCGGCGTCGAGGCCGAGCCGCTGGCGTTCGCCGGGCTTTGCAAGGCGCTCTGAAATTGTCGCCTTGCGGCAGCTCGGCATCGCCCTTTCGCCGCCTGGGTAAGCGATTTTAAAGAAGCGGAAGTGCGCGCTTTCCTGGGTGTGCTCGACGACATAGGTGCCCTTGCCCTGCCGGCGCTCGACAAGGTTGTCGGCGGCGAGCGAATCGAGCGCCTTTCTGACGGTGCCATGGCTGACGCCAAGCTCGCTTGCCAGCGTCTGCTCGCTCGGCAAGGCTTCGGCAGGGCGCCAGACGCCAGATGCGATCCGGGCGAGCAGAAGCTCACGAACCTGCTGATAAAGCGGGCGGAAACCGGGCCTGTCGGGAAGGCGGGAAGCGAGCGTCATGGAGGCCAGCTTAGGGCGCGCCTTGCAGGATTGTCTATCATTTGCTGTAATGTATCATATATAAGAGTAGCGTCGCCGCCGGGGGACGCTCGCAAGAAGGGATCAAGGGCGCGATGACCAATCCTCATCTTCTCGTCCACAGCCGCAAGGACAATGTCGGCGTCGTCGTCGTCGAGGAGCTCAGCGCCGGAACCGACATGCTGTGCGTCGTCACCGAAGATGATTCCGATTTCCGCCTGACCTCCGCGCAGGCCGCGCCGATCGGCCACAAGATCGCGCTCAAGGATATGAAGAAGGGCGACACAATCTTCAAATATGGCGAGGACATCGGCCGCGCCATCGCCGACATCGC
>DNZB01000135.1:17804-18357 GCA_003506635.1 Parvularcula sp. | reverse complement strand
GCGACACATTCTGGGGATACCGGCGCAAGAACGGGCGCGTCGGCGTCCGGAACCACGTCATCATTCTGCCCGTCGACGACATTTCGAACGCCGCGGCCGAAGCGGTCGCGGCGAACATTAAGGGCGCGCTTGCGCTTCCGCACGCTTACGGACGATTGCAATTCGGCGAAGACCTCGACCTGCACTTTCGAACGATCATCGGCACAGGCGCCAACCCGAATGTCGCGGCCTGCGTCGTTATCGGGATCGAGCCAGGGTGGACGAAGAAGGTTGTCGATGGAATCGCCGCGACGGGAAAGCCAGTTGCTGGATTTTCGATCGAGCAGACCGGCGACATCATGACAGTCGCCAAGGCCGCCCGTCAGACGAAGGATTTCCTGCACCTCGTCTCGGAGCAGCACCGCGTCGAATGCCCGATTTCCGACCTCTGGATATCGACAAAATGCGGCGAAAGCGACACGACCTCGGGCTGCGGCGCAAATCCGACCGTCGGCGCCATGTATGACAAGCTTATCCCGAAGGGCATCTACGGCGTCTTCGGTGAAACGTCTGA
>DNZB01000135.1:0-17485 GCA_003506635.1 Parvularcula sp. | reverse complement strand
CGGCGAGAAATTCATTCGCACTTTCGAAGCCTATCAGCGCGACGTGATCGAGGCGCACAAGACCTCAGACCTTTCCGAAAGCCAGCCGACGAAAGGCAACATCGAAGGCGGCCTCTCGACCATCGAAGAAAAGGCGATGGGCAATCTCGAAAAAATCGGTCGCGAGGTTCAGTATATCGACGTTCTGGGGCCGGCGGAGGCGCCGTCAAAGGGCCCGGGCATGTATTTCATGGACTCGTCTTCGGCGGCGGCGGAGTGCGTCACGCTGATGGCGGCGGCGGGCTTCGCCGTGCACACATTCCCCACGGGGCAAGGCAACGTCATCGGCCACCCGATCGTGCCGGTGATCAAGCTTACCGCCAACCCCCGTACCGTCAGGACCATGTCCGAGCATATTGATCTCGACGTGTCCGGCCTGCTGCGCCGTGAGCTGACGATGAACGGAGCGGGTGATGCGCTCATCGACATGGTCGTGCGCACGGCGAACGGGCGGGTAACGGCGGCCGAGGCGCTCGGTCACCGCGAATTCGTCATGACGAAGCTTTATCGCAGCGCCTGATCCGCACGCTGCAAGGCCGGCGCAGGCCGGATGGGGGACCCCGCGAAAGATGAGCGGCGCTGTTTCCATCAGTCTTCTCGAAGCCGAGCGCCTGGCGATTGCGGCGCTCCTGCGCGAAGAGGTCGGCGCAGCGGCCGCACGATCGACGGCGCTCGCGCTTGTCGCCGCCGAACGCGACGGCCAAAAGGGACACGGCCTTTCGCGCGTCTCAACCTATGTCGAGCAGGTCCGCTGCGGCAAAGTGAAGACGGACGCCGTCCCTGCGGCGCGGCGCCTTTCCCCAGCGGCGACGCTGATCGACGCCGGCCACGGCTTTGCCTATCCCGCCATCGATCTCGCGATCGAAGAACTTGACGAACTCGCGCGCAAATCCGTCATCGCGGTCGCGGCGATCCGGCGTTCGCATCATTTCGGCCAGGCGGGCGCGCATGTCGAGCGGCTTGCCGAGAAAGGACTCGTCGCGTTCCTGTTCGGCAATTCGCCGAAGGCGATGGCCTTCTGGGGCGGCAAGGCGCCGATGATTGGCACCAACCCCGTCGCCTTCGCAGCGCCGCTTGGCCATGGCCCGCCGCTGGTAATCGATCTCGCCTTGTCGGTCGCAGCGCGCGGCAAGGTGGTGGCGGCGAAGAAGGGCGGCGAGAAGATTCCGGCTGACTGGGCAATTGACGCCGATGGAAATCCGACGACCGATCCGGCCGCGGCGCTCAGCGGATCAATGTCGCCGGTCGGCGGCGCCAAAGGCGCCGCGCTCGCGCTGATGATTGAAGTCGTCGCAGCGGCGCTTACGGCGTCAAACTTCGGGTTTGAGGCGAGTTCCTTTTTGGACGGCGAAGGCCCGCCGCCCGATCTAGGGCATGCTCTCATCGCGATCGATCCGGGACCGACCTCTGGCGGGGCTTTTCTCTCGCGCATGGGCGCGTTGGCCGCGGCGATGGCGGCGGAACCGGGCGTGCGCATGCCGGGCGCCTCGCGCCTCAAACATCGCGCCGCCGCGGAACAGACCGGGCTCTTCGTCGCGCCGGCGCTGCTCACCGAATTGCGCGTGCTCGCCGGCGAGGCGGCGTGAGCGCCGTTTCCGCACCTCGCAACAACTTCCTCGACGCCCGACGCCTTGCGCCGGGCGTCTTGATGGCATTCACGATTGCGGCGGCGTCGACCTTTCTTTCCGAGCATTACGGCGCGCCGACCATGCTTTTTGCGCTCCTCATCGGCATGTCGTTTCACTTTTTGACCATTGAAGGGCCCTGCATCGACGGCGTTCAGTTCACCGCGTCGCGTCTCTTGAAGATCGGCGTCGCGCTGCTCGGCGTTCGCGTCACCTTCAGCGATCTTGCAAGCCTCGGCGCCGCGCCGGTGTTGCTGACGCCGCTTCTTATCCTGGTCACCATCGGCGCCGGCGTCCTCTGCAGCCGGCTTCTCGGCCGGCGCACGCGCTTTGGCGTCCTCACCGGCGGCGCCGTCGCCATTTGCGGCGCCTCGGCGGCGCTCGCCATTGCGTCGGTTCTACCCAAACGCGAGGACGGGGAGCGCGACACGCTCTTCACCGTCATCGCCGTCACTTCGCTGTCGACGCTGGCGATGATCGCCTATCCGATCCTCTTTCGCGCTTTCGGATTTAGCGACCGTGACATCGGGTGGCTGATCGGCGCGACGATTCATGATGTCGCGCAAGTCGTCGGCGCGGGTTATGCCGTCTCCGAGGAAGCCGGCGCCGTCGCGACGTATGTGAAGCTCTTGCGCGTTGCGTTTCTTCCTATCGTCGTCATCGCCGTCGCGCTCGCCGGGCGCCGTTCGGCGGCGGAAGGCAAGGCGCCCTTCCCCTGGTTCGCCGTCGGCTTCGCCGCGCTGCTCGTCATCAACAGCCTCGGCGCCCTTCCGCCGCTTGTGCGCGCGGCCGTCGGCGCCGCCGCGCAATGGCTGCTGGTTGCGGCGATCGCCGCGCTTGGCATGAAGACATCGCTCAAAGCCATGGCCGATCTCGGCCCGCGGCATATAGGCGTCGTCATCGGTACAACGCTGACGTTGCTCGCGGCGGCGCTCGCCGCCGTCTATTTCATCTGAAGGAGCCCTTTTGCGCGATGCCTGAGATTGTCATTTCCGAATTTCTTGACGAGGCGGCTATCGCGAGCATCCTTAAAGGTCGCGACGTTTTCTACGATCCGAAACTTGTCGACGAGCCGGCGCGCCTTCACGCCGCGCTTAAGGATGCGCGCGCGATCGTCGTGCGCAACCGCACCCAGGTGCGCTCCGCGCTTCTGGATGCATCGCCGCGGCTCGCTGTTGTCGGACGGCTTGGCGTCGGGCTTGACAATATCGACATAGACGCCTGCAAGGCGCGGTCGATTGACGTATTTCCGGCGACCGGCGCCAATGACATCGCTGTCGCCGAATATGTGATTGCGGCGGCGATGATCCTTGTACGGCGGGCATACGACTCCTCCGCCGAGGTCGCAGGTGGAAAGTGGCCGCGCAATGCGCTGATCGGCGGCGAGGTTTTCGGGCGCACGTTGGGGCTTGTCGGCTATGGCGCAATCGCCCGGCTGACGGCGGCGCGCGCGCGCGCGCTAGGCATGGAAGTCGCCGCTTATGATCCCTATCTCCCCGCTGATGACGCGCATTGGCGCGGCGTCCGCAATCTGCCGCTGCATTCGCTGCTCGCTGAAGCGGACATCGTCAGCTTGCATACGCCGCTGTCGGAAGAGACCCGGCATATGATCGGCGCGGCCGCGATCGGGGAAATGAAGAAATCGGCGGTCCTAATCAACGCAGCGCGCGGCGGGGTCGTTGATGAAACCGCGCTTGCGGGCGCGTTGCAGGAAGGCCGTATCGCCGGCGCAGCGCTCGATGTCTTTGAAGAAGAACCATTGGGACCAGCGGCCGGCGCGAAATTCGCGGGGCTCAAAAACGTCATCCTGACGCCGCATATCGCCGGGGTGACGCAGGAATCAAACGTCCGCGTCAGCCGCGTAACGCTTGAAAACGTAGCCGCGGCGCTCGACCGGCGGCGATGAGGGCGATGCCGGACGCGGTCGACATTCTCGTCATCGGCGGCGGCGTCAACGGCGCCGGCATCGCGCGCGACGCGGCGGGGCGTGGCTATTCCGTTTTGCTGTGCGAGAAGGGCGACCTCGCATCGGCGACCTCGTCGGCGAGCACGAAGCTTGTTCACGGGGGACTGCGCTATCTGGAATATTATGAATTCCGCCTCGTGCGCGAGGCGCTCAAGGAGCGCGAGACGCTGTTGCGCGCCGCGCCGCACATCATCTGGCCGCTGCGTTTCGTGTTGCCCTATCACAAAGGGCTCCGGCCTCGCTGGATGCTCCGTGCGGGCCTTTTCTTGTATGACCATCTCGGCGGGCGCGACATCCTGCCGCCGGCGGAAGGATTCTCGCTGAAGACCGATCCGCGCGGCGCTCCGCTGAAGCCGATGTTTGAAACAGCGTTTGAGTATTCCGACTGCTGGGTCGAGGATTCGCGGCTTGTCGTCCTCAACGCCGTCGACGCGCGCGAACGCGGCGCGACAATCCTTACGCAAACGCGAGTGCGTTCGGTTCGAAGGGCGGACAACGCCTTCGTCGTGGAGATCGCCGCCGCGGACGGCGCCGCCCGAGAAGTTCGCGCGCGCGCGCTCGTCAACGCCGCAGGGCCATGGGTCGATCACGTCTTGCGCCAAGTGGTGCGCCAGAACGCGGCGCCGCGCTTTCAACTGCGCCTGGTCAAGGGCAGCCACATCATCGTCGATCGCCTCTACGAGGGCGATCACGCCTATATCTTCCAAAACGCCGATGGGCGCATCATCTTCTCGATTCCCTATGAGCGGCGCTTCACGTTGATCGGTACGACCGAACTTCCTTATGAGGGCGATCCCGCCGCGGTCGCCGCCGACAGGGCGGAGATCAGCTATCTTTGTGCGGCGGCGGGCGAATATTTCGCAATGCCCGTGACGCCCGCGATGGTGCGGCGCACCTATTCCGGCGTGCGCCCGCTGCATGACGACGCTTCATCGAAGGACGCCTCCGCGGTGACGCGCGACTATGTGTTCGACATGGACGGGTCGCCGCCGCTTCTCTCCGTCTATGGCGGAAAGATCACGACCTATCGAAGGCTCGCCGAACACGCGCTCGAAAAGCTCGGCGAAGCGATTGGCGCGCGCGGCGGCGCCTGGACGGCGCAGGCGCATCTGCCGGGCGGCGATATCGCGAACGCTGATTTCGACCTCTTTTTCGCCGAACTCGCGCGGGAATTCAGCTGGTTCGAACAAGCGGCGCTCCGCCGTCTTGCACGCGCTTACGGAACGCGCGCGCGCAAACTTCTTGGCGACGCGCGCTCGATGGCGGATATGGGCGAGGATTTCGGCGCCGGTCTTACTGATCGCGAAGTTGACTATTTAAAGCGCGAGGAATTCGCGATGACGGCGGACGATATTCTCTGGCGGCGCACAAAGCTGGAGCTTCATCTCCCCGAAGCCGCGAAGGAACGGCTCGCCGCGCGACTTTCGGCATGATCCTTTCGTCCTGAACTCTTGCGGGCGCAGCGGGCGCCCGCCAAAATCAGCGTTCGAAGAAGGAGACGATGGCGATGGACAAGACCGGCAATGGCGGCGCGCCGATCGGCCGACGCGGGTTTCTGGCGGTCGGCGCGGGTGCGGCCGCTTTCGGCTTTCCGATTCCGTTCCTGTCGCGGGCGCCGGCGGGCTTTACGCCGCTCGCCTACGCGCAAGGGGGCGTCGACCCCGCGATCACGGCTTCAAAGCCCGGTTTGTCGGTGATTAACGACAATCCTATCAATATCGAGACGCCGCCGCATCTCCTCGACGATGAAGTGACGCCCGCCGCGCGCATGTTCGTTCGCAACAACGGCCACCCGCCGGAGGTGACGCCGGAAACGGCGGCGGCCTGGACTCTGACTATTGAGGGCGAAGTCGAAAATCCGCTGATGCTGCAGATTGCGGATCTGAAGCGGGACTTCGAGACGGTGACCCTCCGCCTATTGATTGAATGCGCCGGAAACGGCCGTCGCTTCATGAAGCCGGAAACGCAAGGCGGTCAGTGGACTTTCGGCGCCGTCAGCTGTGCGGAATGGACAGGCGTGCGCCTTAAAGACATTCTTGCTCGCGCCCGGCCGCGCCCTTCAGCGATCTACACCGCTCACAAGGGCGCTGACTCCCATCTTTCCGGCGATCCGGCAAAAGACGCGATTTCGCGCGGCGTGCCGATCGCCAAGGCGTTGGAGCCGCATACGCTCGTCGCCTTTGCGATGAACGGCGCGGACATTCCGCTTCTGAACGGGCATCCCTTGCGGCTCATCGCGCCGGGCTGGCCGGGATCGTGCTCCCAGAAATGGCTGACGCGCATCACTCTGCGCGACGTCGAACATGACGGCCAGGGCATGACTGGGCATTCCTACCGTCTGCCCGCCTATCCGATCGCGCCGGGCGCGGAAATTCCCGCAAAGGACATGCGCGTCATCGAAAGCATGCCGGTTAAATCACTCATCACCGCGCCGCAGACCGGCGCGCGCGTCAAGGCGGGTCAATCGTTTGAAGTCCGCGGCCACGCCTGGGCGGGCGATGATGAGATAGCCGCGCTTGACGTTTCCGAAGATTTCGGCGCGACCTGGCGCGCGGCGCGGCTGCAACCGGGCGCCAATCGTTACGCCTGGCGGCGCTGGACGATCGACATGCGTCTTGCGCAGCGCGGCTACTATGAAATCTGGGCGCGCGCGCGCGACGACAAGGGCCGCATGCAGCCCGCAACGCCGCCGGGCTGGAATCCGCGCGGCTATAACAACAACATGCAGCACAGAATCGCGGTCTTCGCACTGTGAGCGGCGCACTTAGTATTGGCTCTCGCGCCGCCATGATCGCCGGCATGGCCGTGCTTGTCGCCGGCCTGATGCAGCTTTTCGGCAGCGGCGCGGCGCCCCTTGCCGAGACGGCGGCGCCCGCGCCAGCCAAGAACGACGTGCTGGCAATGGTTGCGGCGTGGGATGGCGAGATACGCTACGGCGCCGCCTACCTGGCGCTCGATCCCTCGCGCGCCGATCAAGGCTCCGTCGCGGCGGCCGGCTTTGATCCTTCCGACGAATATTGGGGGCTGCCGCGCGCGGCCGGCTACGAGGACGTCGCCGCCCGCTGCGGCGCCTGTCATTCGATCGCGCTCGTCATGCAGCAGCGCCAGAACGCCGCCGGTTGGGCCTCGGTCCTTGATCGAATGGTAGAGCGGCAGGGCATGCCCGAACCGGACGCTTCAGCGCGCAAGCGCATCATTGACTACCTCGCCGCCGAATTCGGCCGCCAGTAACGAGAAGCGAAGCGCTCCGGCTGCTCGCTTACAGCATGGCAAGTTAATGAACCGCCCCGGGCTTGGCCGAGGCGATTGATTGTGGGTCCCGACGCGGCCATCTGGGTTCCGTCAACCTGCGCGTAGTAGCGGTCTTCGGCTTCGGCGGGCGGGATGTTTCCGATCGGATTGAGGAGCCTTCGCTTTTTGAACCAGTCGACCCATTCGAGCGTTGCGAACGCGACGGCCTCGAAGCTGCGCCACGGCCCGCACCGATGGAGGAACTCGGCTTTGTAGAGGCCGATCACCGTCTCGGCGAGCGCGCTGTCGTATGAGTCGCCAACGCTGCCGAGGGAGGGTTCGATCCCTTCATCGACAAGGCGCTCGGTGTATTTGATCGAAACGTATTGCACGCCGCGGTCGCTGTGATGAATGAGGCCGCTGGTCGGTCGTCTTTGCGCCAACGCCTGTTCTAGCGCGTCGAAAACGAACCGCGCCTCCATCGACCGCGAGACGCGTCAGCCGACGATCCTCCTGGCGAAGACGTCGATGACGAAGGCGGCGTAAACGAAGCCGCTCCAGGTCGAAACATAGGTAAAATCAGCGACCCAGAGCTGGTCCGGCCGATCCGCCGAGAACTGGCGGCCGACCTTGTCGAGCGGGCATGGCGCAGGTTCCGTCGCTCACCCTTTCAGCGCCTCAACCTCGCCGCGCACGAATGCTTCTGTCAGCTTGAATTTCTGGATCTTCCCCGAGCCCGTCAGCGGCCAGGCGTCGACCCAGATCCAGTAGGCCGGCGTTTTTTGCGCGGCGAGGCGCGCGCGGAGGAACGCCTTGAGATCGGCGGGCGCCGGGCGCGCGTCGCCCTTTGCGCGCATGAAGCAGGCGACCTGTTCACCCCATTTCTCATCCGGCACGCCGACCACAGCGATTTCGAGAATCGCTTCGTGTTCGAGAAGGGCGTTTTCAATTTCCGCGGGGAACAGGTTCTCGCCGCCGCGGATGATCATTTCCTTCACGCGCCCGGTGATTTTCAGAAAGCCGCGCTCGTCCATGCGGCCGAGATCGCCGGTATGAAGCCAGCCGTCCTTGTCGACCGCTATTGCGGTCGCTTCGGGATTGTCGTTGTAGCCGTCCATGATGAGGTAGCCGCGCGCGCAAATCTCGCCTTGCACGCCGATCGGCGCCGTGCGGTTCGTCGCGACATCGCGGATCGAGACTTCGACATCGTCAAGCGGGACGCCGATCGTGCCGCAAAGATCCTCGAAGGAATCGTCATGGCGCGTCTGGGTGATGACGGGCGAGGCTTCGGTCTGGCCGTAAATGATCTGGATGACGGAGCCGAACACGGCTTGCGCCTTGCGGACGAGTTCCGGCGGCACCATTGAACCGCCGGACATGATGCGCTTGATTGACGACACGTCGCGCCCGCCTTTTTGCGCCGCTTCGATGAGCGCGACGATCATCGTCGGCACGCCAAGCATGAAACTCGGCCGTTCGCGTTCGATGACGCGGACGAGCATGTCGGCGTCGAACAGGGGTGCGAGCAGCATCGTCGCGCCCCGCGCCAGACCGCCGAGCGCGAGGATCGCGCAGCCCGTCGTATGGAAGAGGGGCATGTGGTGGACGAAGCTGTCGCCAGGATCGACGCCGCCGCGCGCCAGTGCGTCGTGCCCGTTCTTCAGCAGGCCCCAATGATGAAGAAGCGCGCCCTTCGGAAAACCTGTGGTGCCGGAGGTATACTGAATTTGACAAATGTCGGACGGCAAGACCTCGGGAAAACGCCCATGATCCGCGCCCGCAAAAAGCGCCGCATGATCGGTCAGAAGAATGCGCCGCTGGATCGCGGCGATCTCGCCGCAAACCTCGTCGACGATTTTCGCGAGCGGGTTGCCGCGAAATTCCTCGACGTAATAGATCGCTTCCGACCGTGATTGTTCGAGCACGAATTTCAGTTCGCGCGGCTGGAACGCCGGATTTACGGTGACGAGCGTCAGTCCCGCCATCGCTGAGGCGTATTCAAGGAGCAGCCATTCGGGAATATTATTGGCGAAGACGGCGATGCGCGCACCCTTTGCGTGACGGGCGGCGAGCGCCTTCGCAAGGCGCCCGGCGTCTGCGTAGAGCTCGGAGTAGGTCCAGATGCGGCCGATTTCGCCCCGCGCCGAAAGCTCCTCCAATGCTATAGAGGGCCCGCGAATTTCCGCCTGGCGTTTTAGAAGATCGCCGATGGTGAGGAGCTCCGCGAAGGCGCCCTTGCGGGCCGGCCAATGACTCTCCTCAAGCATCGCTCACCCCCGCGCCGGCAGGATCATCTGCGTCTGCGTCACGATCGCGGCGAGTTTGCCGTCCTCGCGGCTGATCTCGGTCTTCCAGACCTGCAATGACCTTCCGATGTGCAAGGGCGTGGTCACCGCGAAAGCTTTTTGCCCGACGGGCACGGGCCGCAGGAAATTCGTCTTGCTCTCGACCGTCGTCGTCATCATGCCGTCCGGCATGTTCAGGACGGCGCCGCACCCGCCCATATTGTCGGCGAAAGCCATCATCGCCCCGCCATGCATGGTCGCCGGAATGGTGCAGTGATCGGGCGTCACGAGTAGCTCCGCCTCGAGACGATCCTTTGTGGCTTGCGTCATTTTCACGCCGATCATCCGTGCAAACGGCGCGTTTGATTCGTTGAAAACGGCGGCCAGGTTTTCTTGCGTCATCTAACGTCCCCGGCGTCGATCAGCACCGCGACCAGCAGCGCCGTTTCCTTGCCGCGATTGATCCAGGCGTGATTGGTTGCGCGCTGGATTACGACGTCGCCGGGCCTCAGCGCCTTGGCTTCGCCGTCGTCGAGAAGGAGATCGACCTCGCCGCGGATGAGGATGATCGCGTCCAGCGTCGCGGTCTTGTGCATCATCTGATGGCGGCTTGTGTCGACGCGCGCGTGCGCCGCGCCGCAGGCGGCGAAGGCGAACGCTGCTTGCGCCTCGCGCTCGGCGGCCGAAGCGCTTTCGTTCTCCGCCGGCACCGTGAACCAGCGCACTTTGACCGCGCCCTTGTCGGGCTCAAGGCGAACGTCTTCAGAGCTGAGCCGGTCGCGCCCGTCGAGGAGGCGCCCATCGAGCGCGGCCGTCCAGATTTCCGCAAGACCGCCTTCGTCGGCGGCGAGCAGCTTAGCGGCCGGGCCGTCGATCAAGACGGACGAGCGGCCCGAAGCGCTTTCTTCGGTGACGATGCGGCGAAGGCGATCAAAGGTCATTGCGCGGGCGCGGTCCGGGCGCGGACCGCGTCGCTGAGAGAGCGCGCGTCATAGACGCCCTGTCCGTCAGTCGGCTTGTCGCCCTTGCCCATGATCACCTCAATTCGTGCTGTGTAGAATTTCCGTGCGCCGATATTTCCAAGATTGCCGCTGACGCCGCCGCCGACATTGCGCCCGCCGCCGCCAAGCCCCGCGCCGATGCCGACGCCGCCCTTCTCTTGCTCATCGATCGACCGCCCGACGACCCGGAACCAGTCATAACCGCCAGCGAGCGCCAGCTCCGCGGCGCGCAGCAGCGCATAATCCTCAACGACATCAGGCGCGGTCGCGCCGTCGCCTGCAAAAGTGATCCGGTAGCGCCCGTCCTCAATGCGGGTGTCGGAATATCCGTACCCGCTCTTGCCGGCGGGGGCGTAGGCGGTGCCGACGGCGGTCGCGCAAGCGGCGAGCGAAAGCAGGATCGGCAAGATCAAAGTCAGTCGCACAGGGGATCCTCCAGCGTTGTTTTTCAGCATCATTCTACCACCAGTCCGTTATCCAAGAAACTGCGTGATGACGTCAGGGCGCATCAGGACTGTCAGGGCGGCGCCGGCGATCGCGCCGCCGAGATGGCCTTCATGGGCGATGACGCGGTCCTGCCGCTCCATCAACCGTGAAGATATGAGGATGAACAGCGCGCCGTAAAGGATCGCCGGAATGCCGAACGGAATGAATAAAATGTAGATCGGTTCGAAGGGATAAAAGCAGCAGTATGAAAGGACGAGCCCTGACGCCGCGTCGGACGCGCCGAGCGAAGCGTAGGCAGGGTTATCGCGATTGACGCGCAGCGAAACGAGGCCGCTGACGAGGATCGCGCCGAAATAGACGACGAGAAAGCCGAGCGTTCCGAGAAGATCTTCGACCGGCGGGCCGAAAAACCAGATCGTCAGCATATTGAGCAATAGATGCGGTCCATTGGCGTGCAGGAAGCTCGACGTCACGACGCGGTAATGCTTCTTTTCAGCCGCGACCGCGCGCACCTGAAACGCGAACTGGTTGATGAAGTTCCGGTCGCCGAAAAATGCGTAAAGGCTGACCGAGATGTTGACGATGATCAGCGCGTAGGCCGCCGGCGCGCTCGACAGGGATTCCATCAACCGGCCTCGAACTCCGAAGGCGTCAGCGTCCTCATGGCGAGCGCATGGACCGGCCCGGCGAGTTCATCCTTCAGGGCGGCATTGACCGCCCTTTGCCGCTCGACCTGCGATCGTCCTTCGAACGCGGTGGATACCACAAGCACGCGAAAATGCGATTCCCCCCCCGCCTGCGCGCCGGCGTGCCCGGCGTGGAGGTGGGATTCGTCCTTGATGACGAGACGCCGGGGGGACAGCGCCGCGACCAGCTTGCGGCGCATCGTATCGGCGACGTTCATACGCTTCCCCGCCCTTTGGCCGCGCCGTGATGATCAGCCGCATCGCCGTTGAATTAGTGTTCTTTTCGGCCGCACGGGCGTGCTGTCAAGATTGTTTCAACCGGCGCGGCGCACCATAATTCGGGCATGAGCTATTCCTACCGGCCACGGCACGGTTACGACATCAGGGTGCGTCCGCCGCGCGATGCGGCGGCGGAGCCGCCCGCCTGGGCGCGCGGCTACACCCGCCCGTGCGATTCGGCGGGCTGCGGGAGCGTTGCCATCGTCCGCGTCGCCAAATCCCCGCGCGAGAGCGCGGCCAAGCTCTGGTTCTGCGAGGAGCATGCGCGCGCCCATAACGCAAAGTGGAATTTCTTCGACGGCCTGTCGCCGGAGGAATCCGAGGCCGCACGTCTTGCGAATATCTATGGCGACCGGCCGACCTGGGCGATGGGCAAGAACGAGCGGGCGCGGACTACAGCGCGGGCGCGCGGGGCCGGCGATCTTCGCGACGCCTTCGGTATCTTTTCGGAGGCCGTCAAGGCGGGCGAGGCGGCCCGGCCCGAAACACGTGACGGGCGCCCCGTATCAAAGCTGCAATCGAAGGCTTTTCAGACGCTCGACCTCGCCGTCTCGGCGCCGGCCGTCGAAATCAGGAAGCGCTACGCCGAACTTCTGCGCCGCTTCCATCCCGACGTGAACGGCGGCGACCGAAGCGCAGAAAGCCAGCTGCAAGAAGTCGTCCGCGCGCATCATATCCTCAAAAAGGCGGGCTTTTGCTGAACTGCGCCGCCGCCCGCCGGGCAACCGGCCGTTGCCTCTTGGCCCTTGAATTCCCCGGTGGTTCGGGCAAGGGTCCGCCCGCTTTCCAAGGCGGTATTCAAGGCGTTCAAGATGCCCTTCTTTGACGAAAAGTTTCTCGAAAAGCCTGACACGAAGGTCGACGCCAAAGCTGTCTTCGGCGTCGATTTCGCGGGCGGCGTTCCCGCCTTTTCGAAGGCCAATGAATATGTCCCGGCGGTCGATCCCGCTTATCGTTTTGATCCGCAGACGACGCGGGCGATTCTCGCCGGATTTGCGCATAATCGCCGCGTGATGGTGCAGGGTTATCACGGCACCGGAAAATCGACGCATATTGAACAGGCCGCCGCGCGCCTAAACTGGCCGTGTGTGCGCGTCAATCTCGACAGTCATGTCAGCCGCATCGATCTGATCGGCAAGGACGCAATCGTCGTGGAGAACGGCGTGCAGGTGACCGCCTTCAAGGAAGGCATACTGCCCTGGGCCTTCCAGCGTCCGGTCGCACTCGTTTTCGACGAATATGACGCCGGGCGCCCTGACGTGATGTTCGTGATCCAGCGCGTGCTGGAGGCTGAAGGTCGCCTGACGCTTCTCGACCAGAACAAGGTGCTGCATCCCAATCCGTGGTTCCGCCTTTTCGCGACGACGAACACGATCGGCCTCGGCGACACGACCGGCCTTTATCACGGCACGCAGCAGCTCAATCAGGGCCAGATGGACCGCTGGTCGATCGTCACGACGCTGAATTACCTCGCGCATGACGAGGAAGTCGAAATCGTCATAGCCAAATGCCCGCTGTATGACTCGAAGGAAGGCCGGCAGGCGGTCAGCGCCATGGTCCGCGTCGCCGACATGACACGCAACGCCTTCATCAATGGCGATCTCGCGACCGTGATGAGCCCGAGGACGGTCATCACCTGGGCGCAGAACGCCGAAATCTTTCAGGATATCGGCTATGCGTTTCGCGTCACCTTCCTCAACAAATGCGACGAGCTCGAACGCCCGACCGTCGCTGAATTCTATCAGCGCGCCTTCGGCGAAGACCTGCCCGAAGCGGCCTATCAGGTCGAAGTCGCCTAACGCGGGCTGGCGGTCGGAGATGCGGCCGCGCTTCCTTGCGGGTTGGCGCTCTCTTCACACGCCTTCTCGTACTCAGCTCAGCGCTCGCTCCCGATAGCAAGACTCAGCACGGGCGCGACACGAAAAAATGGAGAGGCTGCGCGGGGCGCGGAGCATCCGTTCTAACGGTAGTTGGGGCGCTCGCGCGTCCCGCGCCGCTGGTGGATCCAGCGTACCGTCCGGCCAAGGACGGCGGCCCCGGCCACGTTTAGGGCCCGGTACGCACCGCCGGCCGGTCTCGGCTTTCCTCCGTGACGCGACAGGGCCTGCCTCCGGCGCACCGGGCCGAAGCCGCCCGAGACGGGTGATCAAGCGCCTCTCCTCCTTCGGCTGCGCGCCAAGATAAAACCGCGTCAGGGGGGATAAGTATTTTCATCATGGTCAAATTAACTGCGAACCTTAACTATACGGGGTTCACGGATCAATCGGATCCATCCCTTAAAGGGCGCGAGCGCCGGCGAATCCCGCCGCGAAATCTTTCAACAATGAGGCGCCAATCGAATTGTATCACGAATATGTGAGCAAACGGCGTAACGCTACTCCGACAATTTCAGAAATTCCGCGACGGTCAGCTCTTCCGCGCGCTTCGTCGGCGCAACGTCCGCCGCTGCAAGGCGCGCTTCGACGCCGGCGCCCCACAGCGGCTTTAACGACGAGCGCAGCATCTTGCGCCGCTGAGAGAACGCCGCCTGCGTCAGCTGTTCGAGCGCGCCGACGTCGGCGAGGCGGTCAGTTGCGGGCTCGAAAGTGACGACGGAGGAATCGACCCTGGGCGGCGGCGTGAACGCGCGCGCGGGAAGATCGAACGCCCGCCGTGGACGGCTCGCGGCTTGTGCGATCACCGACAAGCGCCCGTAGGTTTTCGATCCCGGCCGGGCGAGGATGCGGTCGGCGACTTCCTTTTGGAACATCAGCGTCATCTGCGTCCACAGCGGCGCTTCGTCCTGATGGTTCGCAACCAGCCATTTGACGAGCAGCCCGGTCGAAATGTTGTAGGGAAGGTTTGACACGATCTTGACCGGCGCTGGCGCGAGCGCCCGTTCGTCCGCCTTCAGCGCGTCCGCCTCGATGATGGTCAAGGCCCCGGGGTGGGCGCTGCGCAGTTCCTCCAGAGCGTCAAGGAACCGCCGGTCGCGCTCGACCGCGATGACGGCGGCGCCGCTTTCCAAGAGCGCGCGCGTCAGTCCGCCGGGGCCAGGTCCGACTTCGATGATGCGGTCGCCGGAAGCCGCGCCCGCCGCGCGCGCGATCTTTCGCGTGATGTTGAGATCAAGGAGGAAGTGCTGGCCGAACGATTTGTCGGCGCCGAGATCGTGGCGCGCGATCACTTCGCGCAGCGGCGGCAGCGCGTCGCTCATGTCCGGGCGCGAGCGTCCGCAAGCGTGGCCGCTAGTTTGATCGCGGTGATGAGGCTGTCGGCGCGCGCGGCGCCTTTGCCGGCGATATCGAGCGCCGTGCCGTGATCGGGCGATGTGCGCACGATCGGCAGCCCCAGCGTCACATTGACCGCTTCGTGAAACGACAGGGTCTTCGCCGGGATCAGCGCCTGATCGTGCAGCATGCAAAGCGCCGCGTCATAGCGGGCGCGCGCCTCTTCATGGAACAGCGTGTCCGCCGGGCGGGGACCGGTCACGGCCGCACCGTAGCGCGCGCGAAGCGCGGCGACGGCGGGCGCGATCACGTCAATCTCTTCGCGCCCCATCATTCCTTTTTCGCCGGCGTGCGGGTTAAGGCCGGAGATCGCAAGGCGCGGCGCGACGATGGCGAAATCGGCGCGCAGCGCCTCGATGGTGATCACCGCCTTCCTGACGATCGCTTCCGCCGTCAGTTCGGCGGCCGCATCACGCACCGACCGATGGATTGTGACGGGGACGGTCCGGAGCGAGGGGCCGGCGATCATCATCACGGCTCCGCGCGCCCGGGCCCCGGGCATCGGCGCGCCCCGTGTCAGATGCTCGATGAACTCCGTATGTCCGGGCCAGCCGAAACCGGCGGCGGAAAGGCTCGATTTCTCAATTGGATTGGTGACGACGCCCGAGGCCGCGCCCGACAGCGCCAGCGCGACCGCGTACTCGATTGACGCGATAACGGCGGGGGCTGACGCCGGATCTGCGCGCCCGGCGCGGCCTTGCGCCGCGCGGCCGATATCAAGGACGGGCAATCGGCGGGCGAACGCGGCCGCCGCATCGCCCGGCGCCGAAACGACCGCAACACGATCGGCGGGAAAGACGGAAGGGTCCGCGAGCGCGAAAAAAACGCAAGCCGATGATCGCAATGCTTCGTGGGCCTTGAGCGTGATCTCAGGGCCGACGCCGCCGGGCTCGCCCATCGTCAGCGCCAGCGGCCTCCTAGCCATTCGGCGCTTGCGCCGCCTGCCGCTGCGGACCTGGCGCTTCAAGGCGGATGTCGACCGTCGATTTGCGTTCGACGTCGCGCAGATACTGGTTGGCGATGCGCTGGAGGTGGCGGCCGTAAAGCCGGTCTTCGATGGCGTCGCGCGACGGGATGCCGAGACCCTCATCGACCTCGCAGGCGTAAAGGATGTGAAGCGCGTCGTCGGCTTCGATCGGGTCGCTCAAATCGCCGCGGCCAAGCCCTTCGACGGCGCTCTGGAAGCGTTCGTCGATCGCGCTCAGCGGCGCATTCTCGATCATGGCGACGCCGACCTCCGGACCTAGATCGGCGCGAAGATTTCGGCCGCCGGCGCAAGCCTCCGCGCTTGCAAGCTTTTCAAGCGCCATACGCGCCGCGGCGCGCCCCATCGACAAGGGCGCGCCCGCGTAAGCAAGCGTCCAGCTTTTCTCGCCCTGCTGCGCGGCCGCGCGCTTGTCGCGCACAGCCATGATCATGAAGGCGCCGTCGGCAAAAATGGGATTGGTGACGGCGCCGGGGGGCAATTCGCGCACAGCCTCGTCGATTTCGGGCGGCAGCTCTCCGGCGCGCACCCAGCCCATGTCGCCGCCCGCCGCAGCGCTCGTGCACGCGGAAAACTGCTGCGCGACGACGGCGAAGGGGACGCCCTTGCGCATCTGTTCGATAAGCTGGAGCCCGCCTTGATAATATTCCTGCGCCTGATCGGGCGAGGGCAGGGGGATGCAGATTTCGGAAATCAGCATCTGTTCTTGCATCGCATCGTCGTGAAGCCGTTCAAGCGTCTGGTCGATCTCGTCATCGGTGACGCGCGCGCGCTTGCCGTACCGGCCCTGCACCAGCTCGGGCCAGACGATGCCGGCGGCGATCTGGTTCCGCAGCGACTGAATTGCAATGCCGTCCGATTTCAAAACCTCTTCCAGCTGTTCGACCGTCAATCCGCTTTGACCCGCCATGCCGCGAAGTTCGGTCTGGATGCCGCTCTCCGGCGCTTCAAGTTCGAACTTCATCGCTTCTTGAAGCTTCAGCTGCTCCTCGACGAGGTCCCTGACCGCCTGATTCTGGAGCTGGGGCAGGGCCTGCGGGTTGATCCGCCCGCCGGAGGAAATGATCATCAGCTTGAGGCGTTGCTCGACGTCATAGGTCGTAATGACCTTGTCATTGACGATCGCGGCGACGGCGCTTGCCGGACCGTGGTAAGAATCCGGCAAGCCTTGGCGGTTCTCGCCCTTTGGCGGCTCGTTCTGCGCAAGCGCGCCGCCGGCAGCCAGAATCCCGATACCTGTTGAAATCAAGAGGGATCTCAGAGTTTTCGTCGTCACGCTCAACTGCTCCGCGCCGCTCTTGCCGCACCCAAAGCTGGCAAGGACGCCAGACCTGCCCGAACCCCAATGGCGCGCGAAAATAGACGAATTTGAGGTGACCGCAACCAAAAGCCCGGCGGGGGCGCGATCGCCCTTGCGGCCCTCGACTTGACAAACTGATTTCTGTTCCCTGGCAAACCCGCTAAAGGCGGCAGTCCCGCGGAACGGGACCAATGGGGGAGAGCAAATGCCGATCAGGACCGCTGCGATTCTCGCCATCGGCGATGAATTGCTTTCCGGCCGCACACGCGACGCCAATATTCACTTCCTCGCCGGCTGGCTCGGTGAACGGGCGATCGCGCTCAAGGAAGCGCGGATCGTCGCCGATGACGAGGCGGCGATTGTCGAGGCGCT
>DNZB01000301.1:7180-11251 GCA_003506635.1 Parvularcula sp. | reverse complement strand
CCTCGCCGAGGCGCGCGCCGAGCCGCTCCTCGATATGGCGGAACCGTCGCCGGAACTTTTCATTGGCGCGCCGGAGCGCCGCTTCCGGGTCGATGTCGAGATGGCGGGAAAGGTTCGCCATGGCGAAAAGCAGATCGCCGAACTCGTCTTCAATCCGGTCGCGTCCGCCCTCGCCGATGACGGCGACAAGCTCTTCCGTTTCCTCCGCAATCTTGTCGAGCACATCGCGCGGGTTGGTCCAGTCGAAACCGACGCGCGCGGCGCGCTTTTGCAGCTTCACCGCGCGGGTGAGGCCGGGCAGGCCGAGCGGCACGTCGTCGAGGAGGCTTGCAGCGCCTTTCGCCTTGCGCTCGGCCGCTTTCTGCTCTTCCCAGCGCTGTGTTTGTTCGCCTGGGGTTCTGGCTTGCGCGTCGCCAAACACATGAGGATGGCGCCGGCGCATCTTGTCGGTGATCGCCTGCGCGACATCCACGAAGGCGAAATGGCCTTCCTCCTCGGCCATCCGCGCGTGAAAGACTGTCTGGAAGAGAAGGTCGCCGAGCTCGTCCTTCAAATCCGCCATATCGCCGCGCTCGATCGCGTCAGCGACTTCGTAGGCTTCCTCCACCGTATACGGAGCGATAGTGCGAAAATTCTGTTGAAGGTCCCAGGGGCAGCCTGTCGCCGGCGTGCGGAGCGCCGCCATCAGGTCGAGAAGGTCCGATATCGCATCCTTCGCCGTCATTGCGCGTTCCTGGTCAGCGGCGCGATTTTCGCGCCAGGCCGGCTCGATATGGACAAAATCCGCGGCCCCCGCCAGCCGGGCGACGTGAATGGTGCAAATTCGGGCGCTGCTGGCGCCGCCTATGGCCCCCGCCCAAGGCCGCCGCTAAAGACAGGCGGAAGTCGAATCGAAGCGGAGGCCGCCCTCATGCCGATCACCGAGACGAAATTCATCTGGAGCAACGGCGAGCTGATCCCGTGGAGCGAGGCGCGGGTCCATGTGATGAGCCACGCGCTCCACTACGCGACCGCGGTCTTCGAGGGGATGCGCGCCTATGAAACGAAGCACAAGGGAACGGTGATCTTCCGCAATTTCGATCATATGAAGCGGCTCGTCTATTCCGCGCGCGTCTACCGCCTACCTCTCAGCTATTCGATCGAGGACCTGATGAAGGCTTGCGCGGATGTCGTGCGCGAGAACGGCGGCAAGGCGTGTTACATCCGCCCGCTCGTGTTCCTCGGCTATGGCGAGATGGGAATCTCCGCGCCGCATCAGAAATCGGAAACGATCATCGCCGCGTTCCCCTGGGGCGCCTATCTCGGCGAAGAAGGCCTCAGGAACGGGGTTGACGCTTGCATCTCAAGCTGGCGCCGGCTTGCGCCCGACACGATGCCGGCGGGGGTCAAGGCGGCGGGCAATTATCTCTCAAGCCGCCTTATCGCCCTTGAAGCACGCGAGCGCGGCTTCGCAGAAGGCATCGGCCTGACCGCCGACGGCCTTGTCAGCGAAGGGGCGGGACAGAACCTTTTTGTCGTGATGAACGGCAAATTGATCACGCCGCCGGGCGCCTCGTCGATCCTCATGGGAATCACACGCGATTCGATCATCACGCTTGCAAAATCGCGCGGCATCGAGGTCGTCGAACAGCCGATCGCGCGCGAGGCGCTCTACGCCGCCGACGAGATGTTCTTCTGCGGCACGGCGGCGGAGGTGACGCCGGTCAGAAGCGTCGACAAATTGCCGATCGGAACCAACAACCGGCCCGTGACGGCGGAAATACAACAGGCGTTTTTCGGGCTCTTCACCGGGGAAACGCGCGACGAGTGGGGATGGCTGGAGACCGTGAAGTGAACGAGACCGCCCCGGATTGAACCGCGAGGACTGATGAAACGCATACTGATGATCGTCGGCGCCGTCGCGCTCGCCGCGCTATTCGGCGCCGGGGCCTGGCTCTGGACGCCCGCGCCGCGCGCCTTTGACGCCGCCGCCGCGATTGAAGCCGCAAAATCCTATGATGCGCGCGTCATTCGCGACAAATGGGGCGTTCCGCACATTTATGGCGCGCGCGACGCCGATGTCGCCTTCGGGCTCGCTTACGCCCATGCGGAAGACGACTGGAAGACGATCGAGGACGTCGTCCTTTTCACCCGCGGCGCGCTGGCGCAGGTGAAAGGCAAGGACGCAGCGGTGACGGATTATCTCGTCGCCGCACTCGGCGCCAATGACGCCATCGCCCGCGACTACGAGACGAAGCTATCGGCCGAAATGCGGGCGATGCTGGAAGCTTATGCGGCCGGGCTAAATCTTTTCTGCGCCGAAAAAAAGTCGCGCTGCGCTCCGGGCGCGGCGCCCGTCAGCCCCCAGGAGATCGTCGCCGGTTTCGCCGCGCGCACGCCGTTTTTCTACGGACTCGACAAGAAGTTGCAGGCGCTGTTCGAGGGCGATCAATCCCGCGCCGCCTCGCTCGAATGGACGCGCACCGCCTTCTTGCGCATCCACAAGGACGCCGAACTCGGTTCGAATGCGATGGCGGTAGCGCCGCGCCGGTCGTCCGACGGTGCAACTCGCCTCATGATCAATTCGCACCAGCCCTTCACGGGCCCCGTCGCCTGGTATGAAGCGCGCCTGAAGTCGGAGGAGGGGCTCGACATCATCGGCGGCCTGTTTCCGGGATCGCCCCTTATCCTGCTGGGCGCAACGCCCGATCTTGGCTGGGCGTTCACAGTCAATCAGCCGGACCTTGTCGATGTCTACACGCTGGAAACCGACGATCCCGTTAATCCGGCGCGATACCGGTTCGACGGCGGCTGGAAGGCGTTCGTGCGGAGCGAGGCGAAATTCCGCGTGAAGCTGTGGGGCCCGTTCAGCCTGCCGGTGAAGCGCGCCGTCTATCGCACCGTGCACGGCCCGGCGTTCAAAACGCCTTCGGGATGGCGCGCGGTCGCCTTCGCGGGCGACGGCGAAATCCGCGCCGTCGAGCAGTGGCGGCGGATGAACAAGGCGCGGGATTTCGCGGAATGGCGCGCGGCGATGACGATGCAGGCGATCCCGTCGTTCAACGTCGTCTTCGCCGACCGGGAAGGGCGGATCGCCTATTTCTACAATATGGCCGCGCCCGGCCGCAGCCCCGTGCATGACTGGTCGGCGCCCGCTCCCGGCGATCGCGCCGACCTGGTCTGGAAGGGCGTGCTGCCCTTCGGCGCGGCGCCCTTTGTCGTCGATCCGCCCTCCGGCTTTGTCGTCAATGCGAATAACGAGCCCTGGCGCGCCACAAGCGAGCAGGACAGTCCGAAAGCGGAGGATTATCCCGCGCATCTCGGCGTGCGCGCCGGATCGACCAACCGGGGCCTGCGCGAGCAGGAATTGTTCGCGGCCGACGACAGCATCACGGCGGAAGAGTTCATTCACTATAAGATGGATGACGCCTATTCGGCGCGGTCGAACCTCCGTAGGCTGATCGACGAGACGCTGTCCGGCGCCGATGCGCGCGCTGAAGAGGGGCTTGGCGAGGCGATGGCGTTGCTCGCCCGCTGGGACGGGCGCGCAAACCGCGAAAACCGCGCCGCCGCGCTGGCCATCTCCTTCGGCCGCAATGCGCTCGGCGTTTTGCTGAACGGCGAGGGCGCACCCATACCGGACCGGCGGGCGGCGCTGAAAAAGGCGGCGGACGACCTCATGGCAGGATTTGGCCGGCTTGACCCGGAATGGGGCGAAGCGAACCGGCTTATCCGCGGGAATATCAACCTGCCGCTTGACGGCGGGCCGGACACGCTGCGGGCGATCTACTCGATCTCCGATCTTTCAAAGGGACCAGGCGAGGCGATCGCCGGTGACACGCATGTCGTCTTTGTCGAATGGATGCCGGACGGCGCGCGGCGGCTGCGCACGATTCATCAGTTCGGCGCGGCGACGCTTGACGCAGCATCACCCCATTACGCCGATCAGGCGCCGCTGTTCGCCAGCGAAGCCTTCAAGGAGCCGGCGATGAACCTTGATGCGCTGTTGAAAGAAGCGACCGGCGATTACCGGCCGGGGCGACGCTGAGGGCGCGTCGCGACGGCGTTCGCGCCTTCCGCCGGCACTATTCC
>DNZB01000301.1:0-6797 GCA_003506635.1 Parvularcula sp. | reverse complement strand
GAGAGCGGCATTGCGTTCGAGTTCCGGCTGATCGACGCTGGCCATCCTGCGAATGTCGCGCGGCTGAACGAGATTTCACCGCTCGGAAAATTTCCGGCGATCGTCGATGGCGACGTCGCCTTGTTTGAAGCCACGATCATCATTGAGCATCTCCGCCAGCGCTATCCTGAAGCAGCGGCGCTTATTCCGGCAGCGCCCCGATCGGCGACGGATGTGCGGATGCTCGATCGCTTCTTCGACAATTACGTGATGGCGCCGATGCAACGGATCGTCGCCGATTTCATCCGCCCGCCAATAGACCGCGACGCCGGCGCTGTCGCTGAGGCGAAGGAAATGCTTGAGCGGTCCTATGCCTGGCTGAACCGGCGAATGGCGGACAAGGCGTTCGCCTGCGGCGACGCCTTCACCCTCGCCGATTGCGCGGCGGCGCCGTCTTTGTTTTATGCGGACTGGGTCCTAGAGATCGCACCGGCGCTGAGCGCGCTGAGGACCTATCGCGCGCGGCTGCTGGCGCGCCCGTCAGTCAAGCGCTGCATCGATGAGGCGCGGCCTTTTCGCCATTTCTTTCCGCCGGGCGCGCCGGATCGCGATTGAAGGCGGTCAGGCTTCGCCGAAACGGCGGCGTTTCGGCTGGGCGTCGCGCATGGCGATGGCGATCGCTTCGATCTTGCGGGCATTGGTGATGGAGTCATAGGCCGCGTCGTAGCGCTTGCCGATCTGTTCGGCGGCGAGCAGCAGGTCTGTGTTGGCGGTAAGCGCCGCAAGCCTGGCGCGGGAAACCTCGTCTTTCAGCGCCATATAGCGCAGCCGGATCGTCGCGTCGTCGGCGTCATGCGCGACGCCGATCACGTCGTAAGCGTTCGCCGACAGGACAGCGACGACATCCTCGTGGCGCTTGCCGCGCGGGGCCTCTGCGCGGTCAAGTTCAAGGACCTCGACCTCCATGATCGCGCGTTTTGAAATGACCTTGACCTCGCCCTCGTCCGTTTCGATCGGCAGGAAATCGCGGTCGTCATTAAGGAGGTCGGAAATGCGCTGGTTATAGGCGAGAAAGACATTACCTTCGGTCAGCATGTCGTTGAATCCGACGATGCGGACCTTGCAGCGCGTGCGGCTGATCGCCTGCTTTCCCTGGGTCGCCATGAAAAGGCGGCCTTTCCCTTGCAATTCCCGAGGAGACACTAAGGCCCGTCTGTTAACGGAGCGCTAACCAGCCGCAAAACTGACGATCATGCCGTCATAGGCGGGCTCGACTCCGGGCGGCAGGATGCGCTGGAGCGTCCGGTAGTCCATCGTCACATGGAGATTGGTGAGGATCGCCCTCTCCGGCTTTACGCGGGCGATCCAAGACAGGGTGCGTTCAAGATGGGCGTGCGTTCCGTGCGCGGACATCTGAAGCGCATCGACGATCCAGACCCTGACGCCGTCAAGCGCGGCGAAGCTGTCTTCGGGCAATTCCGCGACATCACTCGAATAGCCGAGGTCGCCGATGCGGTAACCGTAGGAATCAACCGGTCCGTGGCGCTGCAGGAACGGCGTCGCCGCGACGGCGCCGCCGGGACCGGCGAGCGAGACAGCCTCGCCGCAGGCAGGAAGCGCGCGTTCTTCAAGGATCGCCGGATACCAGCTTCCCGGCGCCTGTTCGAAGCAATAGCGGAAGCGCTCGACGACGGCGCCGGCGACGCTTCGGTCAAGATAGACGGGAACGCGCTTGCGGCGCGCGATCGCGAACGCCCGAAGATCGTCAAGCCCATGCGTCTGATCGGCATGGTCATGGGTGATGAGCGCAGCGTCGACATGCTCGGCGCGCGCCGCGAGGAGCTGCGCGCGCATGTCGGGCGAGGTGTCGATCAGGACTGACGTGACATTCTCGCGGTCGGAAAAGCCGGCGGCGCCGGCGCGTTCGACCAGCAAGGAACAGCGCGTGCGACGGTTCTTCGGCTCGGCGGGATCGCAGGTCCCCCAGTCCCCCTCTCCGCCCGGCCCGCCGAGCCGGGGGACGCCGCCCGAGGATCCGCAGCCGAGAATGATCGCCCGCGCCGCGCCCGTCATGACGCCCGCCCCGGAAATCCGGCGCGCGCGAACAGGCGAAAGAAATTCTCCGTGGTCAGACGATCGATCTCTGCGCGCGGAAGTCCCAGAATCTCGCCCAATTTGTCTGCGACATGAACAACATGCGCCGGCTCGCAGCGGCGCCCGCGATGCGGGATCGGCGCAAGATAAGGGCAATCCGTCTCGATGATGATGCGGTCCTGCGGCATGCGCGCGGCGACCGCGCGTACGTCTTCAGCGTTCTTGAAAGTGATGATGCCCGAAAACGAAATGAACCCGCCCATCTCCATCACCGCGTCGGCAAGCGCCAGGCCGCTCGTATAGCAATGCAGGAGCGGAACGAAAGGCTTTCGCCCGATCGCGCGCGCCAGCATCGCGCCCGTCGCCTCATCCGCCTCGCGCGTGTGGATGATGAGCGGCAGGCCGGTTTCCTGCGCCGCTTCGATATGGGCGGCGAAGACGCGCTCCTGATCTTCGCGCGGGGAAAATCCGTAGTGAAAATCAAGGCCGCATTCGCCGACGCCGACGACATCCGTCTCGCCCGCGAGTGCGACAAGCGCCTCAGCGGTCAGGTCCTTGTGATCGCTCGCATAGTGCGGATGCGCGCCGACCGAGCGCCAGACATCCTGATGGCGCGCGGCGATGGCGCGGATCTTTTCCGTCGAGCTGATCTTGTCGGAAATCGTCAGCATCGCCGTGACGCCGGCCGCCCTGGCGCGCGCGATCACCGCTTCGACCTCGCCGTCGAATTTTTCATGGTGAAGGTTGACGTGACTGTCGACGAGCATGCCGGTCACACGACGCGCGGCGCGGCGGCCAAAGCGCGGGCCGCGGCGAGCACCACCTGGAAACGGTCGAGGTTCAGTCCGTCCCCGCGCGCGAAAAGCGATGTGAGCGTTTCGCGCAAGGCGACGAAATCAGCAGTGCGCGCATCGGCGGCGATCGCAGCGGCGCGCGCAGCCCGATCGACGCGCCGGAGCAAGAGCTCCTGAAAGATCGGCCAGACGGCGTCGGCGCTTTTTGGGGCGAGCCGCTGCGCGACGCTTGCCGGATCGCGCGCGGCGAGAAACTCACCGACCGCATCAATTGCTTCAGCGCCGGCGCCGCGCGCCAGTTTCAGCGCAAGGCCCGGGCGCCCTTCTGACGCCGCTGCAATCCTCAAGGCGTCAGCGCCTTTCGCGGCCCCTTCCCGCTCCAGGAACGCCGCAACCGCATCGTCAGAATAAGGCCGAAGCGCCAGGCGCCGGCAACGCGAGCGGATCGTCGGCAACAGGCGGCCTGGCGAAGCGGACAGGACAAAAATCGCGGTCTTTGCGGGCGGCTCCTCCAGCGCCTTCAAGAGCGCGTTCGCCGAGTTGCGGTTTAGATCGTCAGCGGTATCGACGATGACGACGCGCCAGTCGCCGAGCGACGGCGTAAGACTTAGAAAGCCGATGAGGTCACGCGAAGTTTCAACCGAGATTTCAGCGGCATGGCGCTCTTTCTTTTCGTCGTAAAGCCGCTCGGCGACGAAAAGATCCGGGTGCGCGCGCGCGGCGATCAGCGCACTTGAGCGCGCGTCCTTCGGCGGGTCGAGGCTGGCGCCGCCGCCATGCAGCAAGGCGCGCGCAAGGCGGTAGGCGAGCGTCGCTTTTCCGGCGCCCTCCGGCCCCGTGATCAGCCAGCCATTAGCCAACGCGCCTTGCTCCAGCGCGCGGGCAAGTTGCGCATCGAGCTCCGGCGCAGAAAGAAAATCCACGCGCTGGTGTGGCGGGGTGATGTCGGTTTCGTCGGTCACGCGCGCGATTGAAGCGCGGCATCCACCGCCTTTGCAACCGCGCGCGCGACGGTTTCTTCATCGGCGCCCGCATCGATGACCCGGCAGCGCAAAGGATATGCGCGCGCGATATCGAGAAAGGCGGCGCGCGCCTTCGCTTGATAGGCTTCGCCTTTGCCCTCGAACCGCGTTTCCAGTCCTTTCCGTCTTTGGGTGCGCGCGAGCCCGATTTCGGCAGGCACGTCGAGAATGATCGTGAGGTCCGGATCATCGCCGCCGACCACAGCTTGATGGAGCGCGGCGACGCGCGCTTCGCCAAGCCCGCCCGCAGCGCCCTGATAGGCAATGGTCGAGTCGGCGAAGCGATCGGTCAGCACCGTCTTGCCGTCGCGAAGCGCAGGTCTGACCAGCTTGTCGAGATGCTCGGCGCGCGCCGCATACATGAGGAGCGCCTCGGCCATCGGCGACCAGCGATCGGCGGGGCCGTTGAGCAGCATGTTCCGCAGCGCCTCTGCGCCCTCCCCGCCGCCGCCAGGCTCGCGCGTGACGACGACATCATGCCCCATGGCGCGCAGGTGTTCGGCGAGCCGGCGCACCTGGGTCGATTTGCCGGAGCCGTCGGCGCCCTCGACGCTGATGAAAAAGCCTCGCGCCGGGCGCGCCATCGCTTCGCTATTCCGCCGCTGGATCTTCGCCGACGGCGGCCTGCGGTTTTCCCAGCAAGGTCTTCGCCGCGAGGCCGATGCGGCCAAGCGGGCCGATCGCCTTCACCGCTTTGCCGGCGTAGAGGGGAAATTCACGCGCATCGCCCTGCCCCGCGGAAATGCGCAGGACGCCGATCTGCTGGCCCTCCTCGATCGGCGCCTCGACCGGCCCCTCATATATGACCTTTGCCGAAACCGACGCCGCGTCCGCGCGCGAAATGATCATCGAAATCGGCTCGCCCGCGACGAGCGGCACCGAGGGCGCGGCGCCGGCGAACACCAGCGCATCGCCCGCGATCGCCCCTTGTTCGTAGAGCGTGCGCCTGGAGAAGTCATTGAAAGCGATGCGCATCAGCCGCTCGGTCTCCGCCGCGCGCTCCTTTTCAGACGCCAATCCGTTGACGACGATGATCCGGCGCTCACCGTCGATCTCCGCCGACCCGACGAGCCCGTATCCGGCGTCTTCGGTGTGCCCGGTCTTCAGACCGTCCGCGCCCTTGAACGAATAAAGCAGCGGATTGCGGTTCGGCTGACGGATCTTCTCCCAGGTGAATTCCTTCTTCGCGTAGTATTTGTAATACTCAGGGAAATCCTTGATGATCTTGCGGGCGAGCAGCGCAAGATCGCGCGTCGACATCTTGTGATTTTCGTCCGGCCAGCCTGTCGCGTTTGCAAACGTCGAATTGTTGAGACCCCATTCGCGCGCCTTCTTCGTCATCAATTCGGCGAACGCCTCTTCGCTCCCGGCGACGCCTTCGGCGATGACGACGCAGGCGTCATTGCCTGATTGCACGATGACGCCGTTGAGAAGCGCCTCCAGCGGGATCTTGGTGTCGACGCGGGTCCACATCTTGGACCCTTCCATGCGCCAGGCCTTTTCGGAAACCGGAAACTCGTCGGTGAGCTTCAGCTGGCCGGTCTTCAGCCGGTCGAACACGATCGCCGACGTCATCAGCTTGCTCATCGATGAGGGCGGCGTCGGGCGGTCGGCGTCCTTTTCGTAGAGCACCGCGCCCGTCTCGTAATCCATGATGATCGCGTAGGGCGCCTTCGTCGTCACTTCCGCGACGGCGGCGCTTGAGAACGCCGCAACTGCGGCAAGGGCGGCGAAGATCACTTGAACGATACGCATCGACATCACCTCTAACGTTTCCTCACTCGCCCGCGCCGCGGATGATCCGTGCGGCGCCGAACCCCGCTCCCTTCGCGCGCGCCAGCGAAGCGTTCGCGAGCGCTTCGCTGATATACGGGCCAAGGCGCAAGCTCTGCACGGTCCTGCCCTCGCGCGCGGCGGCGTGGAGTTCAATCGGCCCCTCGCCCGGCACGTAAAGGCGCATGTTGCTGATCTCCGAAACATCATCGACCGCGGCGACTTCAACCCACAGATCCTCGGTCGAAACAGGCGCGGCCGCCGGCGCCGAAGGGGCCCCGGCCGCGCTCGCGATCAGGGCGGCGAGCGGGTCTCCAGCGGCGGCGGGCGCGGCGGCAACCGCCTCGCGGCGCACAGCGCTTGCGAAAACCCTTTCGGCGTCTCGCGGCAAAGGCGCAAGATCAGTCAGCCTGGCGTCGGCGAGATAGCGCACGCGCACCTTCGCCGTTCCTTGCGCAGTGAATCCCAGAGCGTCCGCCGCGGCGTGCGACAGATCGATCACCCGGTCGCGCGCGAAGGGCCCGCGGTCATTGACCCGCACCCGGATGACGCGGCCGTTTTCGAGGTTTTGGACCTCGACGATGGTCGGCATCGGCAGTGTGCGGTGCGCCGCCGAAATGCGCCGCTTGTCGAATATCTCGCCGTTAGCGGTGAGCTTGCCGTGGAAAGCATCACCATACCACGAGGCGACGCCGATCTCATCATGCTGGGGATCGGCTTTCGGCGTATAGGTGCGCCCGTCGATTTCATAGGGCGCCCCGATCTTGTAATGCGGGTTCGCCTTGACCGGGGCGCCGATGGTTTTGGGCGCGTCCGGCAGCTTCGTCGTTGAGCAGGCGGCGATCAGCGTCAGCGCTCCCGCCACCGCGGCGCGAAACAGCGTTCCTTGCGATGAAAAACTCCGACTCATAACGCAAGGCTATGCGGGCTTTCGCCCGTTTTCGCAACGGATTCGCAGCCGAACTGCGGCGGGCGGAGCCGCCTTGCCATTTGGGCGGCCGCCTCTATGGTCCCGCCGCCCCGGTCCGGGACCCGGGGGATGGGTGGCCGAGTGGTTTAAGGCACCGGTCTTGAAAACCGGCGTGGATGCAAGTCCACCGTGGGTTCGAATCCCACCCCATCCGCCAGCATGACG
>DNZB01000200.1:8487-8624 GCA_003506635.1 Parvularcula sp. | reverse complement strand
CCAGCGCCGCGCCGGGCGCTGCGCCCTCGATGCCGGCGTCATCATCGACCGTCATATTGAAGCGCCTTGTTGCGCCTCACATATAGGTCGCGAAGCAGGACGCGCCAAGGGCACCATGAGCCATCTTCGCACCTATG
>DNZB01000200.1:6489-8252 GCA_003506635.1 Parvularcula sp. | reverse complement strand
ATGAGCCATCTTCGCACCTATGTTCTACTCGCCGTGCTGACCGCCATTTTCGGCGTCGTCGGATTTGCGATCGGCGGGTCTGGCGGCATGTTGCTCGCGCTCGTCTTGGCCGCGGCTACGAACGTTTTCACCTATTGGAACGCTGACAAGATCGTCCTGCGCATGTATCGGGCGCAGCCGGTCGACGGCTCGCACCCGTCTGGCGCGGTGCGCCGCTACGCGCAAATCGTCGAGCAACTCGCCGACCGGGCCGGAATGCCGCGGCCGGTCGTCACCATCATCGAGAACGACCAGCCGAACGCCTTTGCGACGGGACGCGACCCAGAGCACGCCGCAGTCGCGGCGACGACGGGCCTTTTGCGCATGCTGGACGAGGAGGAGATCGCCGGCGTGATGGCGCATGAGCTCGCCCATGTCAGGAACCGCGACACGCTCACCATGACGATGACGGCGACGATCGCTGGCGCGATCACGACGCTTGCGAACTTCGCGATGTTCTTCGGCGGAAATCGCGAAAACGGCGGCGGCAATATCATCACCTCGCTGGCGATGATGATCTTCGCCCCGCTTGCCGCCGGGATCGTCCAGATGGCGATCAGCCGCGGCCGCGAATATGAAGCGGACCGCGTCGGCGCAGAAATTCTCGGCCGCCCCGAGGCGCTCGCCTCGGCCCTTGCAAAGATTGCGAACGGCGCGGCGCGCATTCCGAACCGCACCGCCGAGGCGCACCCCGAAACCGGCCAACTGATGATCGTCAATCCGCTGTCCGGGCGGGGCGCCGACAATCTTTTCTCGACGCACCCGTCGACGCAGAACCGCATCGAGCGGCTGTTGCGGATGGCGGGCGCCGGCGTGCGCCGAGAACGCGCCGGCCCCTGGGGTTAAGCGCTCGTTAACGCCTTGCCGCGCCCCGGCCAATTT
The DNA here is from genome assembly GCA_003506635.1 of Parvularcula sp. Classification (GTDB taxonomy): domain Bacteria; phylum Pseudomonadota; class Alphaproteobacteria; order Caulobacterales; family Parvularculaceae; genus Amphiplicatus. The sequence goes on along the minus strand of DNZB01000200.1, from coordinate 7,331 downwards.
TAGACAGGCTTTAAGCGGTCCCTTTACGCCCCGTCGACTAAAGTCGGCGGAAGTGAGGGAGCGCTTTTGATGCGCATGGATTTTGCGACCGTCGGCGGGATCGCCGCAGGGATTTTCGTCGTCGGTCTGGCGATCGTCCTGTCGGGCTCGGTTGCGGTTTTCCTGAACATGCCGAGCATCCTCATCGTCGTCGGGGGCGCGGCGGCGGCGACCGTTTTGCGTTTTCCTGTCGACGTGGTGGCGCAAGCGCTCGTCACCGGCGCGCGCTTTGCGTTTCTCGACCATGCGAAGAACCCCGGCGCGTTGCTCAATGAAATCCGCACCCTGGCGCAGATCATCCGCCGCCAGGGACCGATGGCGCTGGAACGCGCACCGGTTTCCGAGCCCTTCCTCGCACGCGGGAAACAGATGATCGCCGACGGCTTTCCGGTCGATCAGCTCCGCGCGCAGCTGACCCGCGAGCGTGATCTTGAGATCCAGCGCCTCGTCGACGGCGAGCGCATCTTCCGCGCGATCGGCGAGGCCGCGCCCGCCTTCGGCATGATCGGCACGGTCGTCGGCCTTGTGCAGATGCTGTCGATGATGGAAGACCCGTCGACCATCGGACCGGCCATGGCCGTCGCTCTCCTGACGACGCTTTACGGCGCACTGATTGCTTATGTCATCGCCCTTCCGATCGCCGACAAGCTCGCTTCGAAGCTGGAAACGCAGGAGACCGCGCTGTCGCTGATCATCGATGGGCTCGTCCAGGTCGCCGAACGCCGCTCGCCCGCTGCAATCACCGACATGCTGATCGTCTATCTGCCCGAAAAGGCGCGCGGCGCCTTTGCGCCCGCGACGGC
>DNZB01000200.1:5528-6151 GCA_003506635.1 Parvularcula sp. | reverse complement strand
GATCTGATGACGACGCTGGTCGCGTTTTTCGTGCTGATCGTTTCCTTTTCGGTACAGGACCAGACGAAACTGCAAGTCGTCACGGGCTCGATCCGCGAGGCTTTCGGCGTGTCGAAAGAGCGTCGCTACGCCGGCGACGTCGAACTCGCAGGAACGCCGGAAGCGCGCCAGCCCGCTTCGATCGTCGAAAGCGCCGCGCCCTCCGGCATGGCGATCAGCGAGACGCTGTCGGCGCGCCCGGCCGCCGGCGCTGAGGGCGCGCGCGGCGGCTTCGAATTCGCGCCGGCCGACGCGCGACGGTTCGAGGCGGCGAAGGAACGCCTGGAGCGCGCAATTCTCCTCAATCCGGTGACGCGCGGGCTTGACGATGCGGTGACGATCAACCTCACCGAAACGGGTTTGCAGATCGTCATCGTCGATCGTGAGGGGCGCGCGATGTTCGCACGCGGCGGCGCCGAGCCGACCGCGGAAGCGGCTGCGCTGATAGCCGAGACCGCGCGCGCGCTTCAGCCTTTGCCGAACCGGATTTTCGTCGAGGCGCACGCCGACGCGACGGGCGCGGGCGCCTATTCGCCGTTTGAATTGACCGCCGACCGCGCCAACGCCGCGCGCCGCATCATGGA
>DNZB01000200.1:1992-5242 GCA_003506635.1 Parvularcula sp. | reverse complement strand
AACCGGCGGATTGAGATCACGCTTGAAGCCGCCGCGCCGCTGCTGCCGGAGAAGCGACCTTTATAATCGGTCGCCGCCTGCTCGTTGCGTCAGCGCGCTCAACCAATACCGTCATCCCGGAGCGCGCCTTTTGGCGTAAATCCGGCAGCGGTCTCCCGAAAGGCGGCATGGTGCGCGCGGCCGGTTCGGAGGCTGGACCCCTTATCGGCCTCGCCGTCCCGGGCGACGAAACAACGAAATAATCTTTCCCGTTTGTACGCGCTCGCGCTTCAATGCGCCTCGTCCCAGTTCATTCCGGCGCGCGCATCAACGACCAGCGGCACGGAAAGCGGAAGCGCCGGGAGCGGCGCGTCCTCCATGACTTTCCTTGCGACCTTGATCGTCGCGTCGGCTTCTGCGGCCGGGCATTCGAAGACAAGTTCGTCATGCACCTGGAGGAGCATCTTCGCCGACAGCCGCGCATTCGAAAGCGCCGCCGACATGCGGATCATCGCGCGGCGGATGACGTCGGCGGCGGCGCCTTGAATGGGCGCGTTGATCGCCTGACGCTCCGAGTAGCCGCGCTGCGCCGGGTTCTTGTCGTTGATGCCGCCGACATAGGTGCGGCGGCCAAAGATCGTTTCGACATAGCCGGTGCGTTTTGCGAACGCGATCGTGTCGTCCATATATTTTCGGATGCCCGGAAACTTCACGAAATAGCTGTCGATATAGGCTTTCGCCTCGGCCCGCTCGATGCCGAGCTGGTTGGCGAGCCCGAAGGCCGAGATGCCGTAGATGATGCCGAAATTGATAGCCTTCGCGCGTCGGCGCACCATCGGGTCCATGCCTTCGACCGGAACGCCGAACATCTCCGATGCCGTCATCGCGTGAATGTCGACGCCCTTTGCAAAGGCCTCTTTCATCGATTTCAAGTCAGCAATATGCGCAAGCAGGCGCAATTCGATCTGGCTATAATCGGCCGAGATGAGAACATTGCCCTTCTCCGGAATGAAGGCCGTGCGGATCTTGCGGCCGTCTTCCGTCCGTATAGGAATGTTCTGAAGATTGGGATCGGTGGAGGCGAGACGTCCGGTCGTCGTGGCGGCGAGCGAGTAAGAGGTGTGAACGCGCCCCGTCTCACGGTTGATGGCGGCGGGAAGCGCGTCGGTGTAGGTTGATTTGAGCTTGGAGAGCCCTCGCCAGTTCAGAATGGCGCGCGGCAATTCGTGGCCTTCCGCCGCAAGTTCCTCAAGAATGTCCGCTGACGTCGACCACGCGCCCGTCGCGGTCTTTTTCGCGCCCGGAAGATTGAGCTTGCCGAACAGGATGTCCGCGATTTGCTTCGGCGAACCCATGTTGAAGCTCTCGCCGGCAAGCGCATGCGCCTCGGCCTCATGCATCGCCATGCGCTGCGCGAAATCGGCGGAAAGGCGCGAGAGAACCTGGCTGTCGATCTTGACGCCCGCGCGCTCCATCGCGCCGATGACAGGAACGAGCGGGCGTTCGAGCGTTTCGTAGACGGTCGCCTTCCCTTCGGACGCAAGGCGAGGTTTCAGCGCCTGCCAGAGGCTCAGCGTTACGTCAGCGTCCTCGGCGGCATAAGCCGTCGCTTTCGCGATCGGAACCTCGTCAAAGGTCTTTTGATTCTTCCCCGTGCCGACGACATCCGAAAATTTTATTGTCGCATGCTGCAAGAGTTCGCTCGCAAGGTGGTCCATGCCGTGCCCCCCCTTGCCGCAGTCGAGCGCGTAGGAAATGAGCATCGTATCGTCGAACGGCGCGATGTTGATGCCGCGTTGCGCGAACACATGGGCGTCGAATTTGATGTTGTGGCCGATCTTCAAGACAGCCGGATCTTCAAGCAGCGGCTTCAGCAGCTTCAGCGCCTTTTCCGCAGGCATCTGCTTGGAAGTATCCGCATCGTCAAGCGCCAGTCCCTTCGCGCCATGGCCGAGCGGTATGTAGCAGGCGCCGGCGCCTTGGACGCTGAGCGACACGCCGACAAGCGCCGCGGTGAGCGCATCAAGACTGTCGGTCTCCGTGTCGACGGCGATGACGCCGCGCTCATGCGCGGCGGCGATGAAGCGCTGAAGCGCAGCCGCGTCGAACACAGTCTCGTAAGCGGCGGGCGCGCCCGGCATGGGCTTTGTCGCCGCCAGCGCAGTCGCCTGTTTCGCCGCAGGCGCATAAGCAGCGGGACCGCCGGCGTTATCGCCGCTGATGCGCCGCAGCAGCGTTGAAAACTCCATTTCTTTCAGGAACGCCTCGACGCGAGGAAGATCAAGCGGGCGGATCGTCAAATCGCCCAGCGGCTCTGGGAGCGGCACGTCGTCCTTCAGGGTGACGAGACGCCTCGAAATGCGCGCGGCCTCCGCATGCTCGAGGAGATTTTCGCGCCGCTTCTGCTGCTTTATCTCGCCCGCGCGCGCCAGCAGCGTTTCAAGATCGCCGTATTCCTCGATCAGTTGCGCCGCCGTCTTGATTCCGATGCCGGGAACGCCCGGCACATTGTCAACGCTGTCGCCGGCGAGGGACTGAACCTCGACGACCTTTTCCGGCGGCACGCCGAATTTCTCGATCACCTCGGCGCGGGCGATGCGCTTGTTCTTCATCGTATCGAACATCGTCACGCGTTCGGATACAAGCTGCATCAGGTCCTTATCGGAAGAGATGATGACGCATTCCCCACCCGCCTTCTCCGACGCGCGCGCGTAAGAGGCGATGATGTCGTCCGCCTCAAAGCCTTCCATCTCGATGCAGGGGACGTTGAACGCACGGGTCGCGTCGCGCACCAGCGCGAATTGCGGGCGCAGGTCCTCCGGCGGCTCGGGCCGGTTCGCTTTGTATTGAGGGTATATCGCGTTGCGGAAACTCTCCGACGAATAATCGAAGATGACCGCGAGATGCGTCGGCTCATGCTCGTCGGTCATGTCGCCGAGGAGCTTGTAGAGCATGTTGCAATATCCGGAGACCGCGCCGACCGGCATGCCGTCGGACTTTCGCGTCAGCGGCGGCAGCGCGTGATAAGCGCGGAAAATATAGGCCGAGCCGTCGACGAGATAGAGGCGGAGGGGCGTTGTCATGCGAGCGAAGGTCCCGTGCGAGGGCAAAGGCCCCCTATCGGATCATGCGCGCGAAAAGTCCAACCGGACGCTGCTCGCGATTTCCACAGTCAGGCCGGCGGGCGGGCGACATTCGCCAGTTCCCTCGCCAGAGCCTGCTCTTCGCTGGCGCGCGGCTTTGAAAGCCGGGCGAGCATCAAAAACGTCAC
>DNZB01000200.1:0-1733 GCA_003506635.1 Parvularcula sp. | reverse complement strand
GGCGTCAGGAAGAGCGTGAAGATCGTCGCAAAGCCGAGGCCGCCGAAAATTACCCATCCCAGCGCCGCGCGCGATTCAGCGCCCGCGCCCGCCCCAAGGATAAGCGGCAGTCCGCCGAGAAGCGTCGAGATCGCGGTCATCAGAACCGGGCGAAGGCGCGTCATCGATGCGTCGAGGATCGCGTCGCGGACCGTTAGGCCCTCGTCGCGGCGCTTGTTTGCGAATTCGACGATCAAGATGCCGTTCTTCGCCATGATGCCGATGAGGAGGACGAGGCCGATTTGACTGTAATAATTGAGCGAGCCGCCCGAGAGCTGGATCGCGAACACCGCCGCGGCGAGTCCGAACGGGACCGTCAGCATGATGATGAATGCGCTGACAAAGCTTTCGAACTGCGCCGCGAGAACAAGAAGCACGATCACCGCCGCGAAGGCGAAGACAACGCCTGTGGACCCCGTCGATTGATCAAGGAGCCGCGCTTCGCCGAGCAGCGAGGTCGACATATTGCCGCCAATCACGTCCGCCGCGACGGCGCGAAGCGCTTCGATTGCGTCGCCGAGCCGCGCGCCTTCGACGAGGGTCGCCGTCACCGGCACGGCGCGGCGGCGATCTTCGCGCGAAAGCGTGGCGGCGATCGGCGCCTCGACGACGCGCGCGACCGAGGACAGCGGCACAAAAGTCCCGTCAGAAGTTCTGAGGAAGAGATTTGCTATGTCCGTCGGATCATCGACCGGCTCGCCGCCCGCCGAAACGAAAACCTCGATGACGTCATCCCCGATAAAGAGCTCCGCCGCCCGGAACTCGTCCGACATCGCCGCGAGCGTCGTGGTGATCGCCGACAAGGGAATGCCGAGCTGCGACGCGGTCTCGCGATCAACCTCGATCGACAATTGCGGGCGCGAAAAACGGAAATTGGGGCGCACGTCGGAGAACATCGGGTTTTCGGCGAGGACGGCGGAAAGTTTCTCCGCCGCCTCCGCCGCGGCGACGTAGTCATCGCCGAGCACCGCGAATTGCAGACCCTGCCCGCCGCCGCGGATGCCAAGGCTGTTGCCGCCGCGAACCTGCGCGCTAACGCCAGGGATCGACGCGATGAGCGGGCGGACTTTCGCTTCCATGTCCTGTTGCGAAAAATCGCGCGCACCCCAGTCCGGCAAGGTAATGAGCACGAAGGCCGAATTGGCTCCGCCCCGGCCGCTGAGCGAGATTATGTCTTCCGCCTCGCCCGCGTCCTTCAGCGGCCGCAGGCGATCTTCAATGAGCCTGACCTTGTCGTCGAGATACGCGAAGGTCGAGCCTTCCTGTCCTTGCACGACCATGAATAACCGACCGCGGTCTTCCGTCGGCGTGATTTCGTTCGGCAGGCCTTGATAGGCGAAATAGCCGAACGTTGCGAAGCCGAGCGAAAGAAGCACCGGAATGATCGGCCGGTTGACGACGAATTCGAGAATGCCGCGATAGGCGCGTTCAGCCTTCGCCATAGCGCCGTTGCGGTTCTGCGCGGCCTTCGGCGCCGTGTCGCGGCCGAACCTGATCGACAACATCGGGCAGAGCGATAAAGCGACGAAGGACGAGGTCAGAACCGCGAAGGCGAGCACGAACCCGAATTCTGAAAAGAGCGCGCCCGCCTGCCCCGGCAGGAAAGAGATCGGGACGAAGACGGCGGCGAGCGTCAGCGTCGTCGCGATGACGGCGAAGACAATCTCACGCGTGCCGATGACGGCGGCGGCGCG
>DNZB01000312.1:1912-5249 GCA_003506635.1 Parvularcula sp. | reverse complement strand
CAGTCCGGCGTCCTGCGCGTCATCACCAACAAGCCGAAGATCGGCGAGTTCGAGGCGGGCTATGACCTTGAGGCGAACCAGGTCGAAGACGGCGACATCGGCTATCAGTTCGAAGGATATCTGAACCAGCCGATCAGCGACAACGCAGCGATCCGCCTTGTCGGCTATTACAAGCGCGACGCGGGCTATATCGACAACGTGCTCGGCGGGCGCATCTTCCCGACCTCCGGCATCGGCAAGACCAACGCCGCGCTTGTCGAGGACAATTTCAACGACATCGACACTTACGGACTTCGCGCCGCGCTGCGCGTCGATCTCGACGAGAACTGGACGTTGACGCCGTCGGTCCTGTTGCAGCGGTCAGAACAGACCGGCGTCAATTTCTTCGACCCCGACGCCGGCGATTATGCGGTCTCACGCTTTGAGCCTGAATTCAACAACGACAAATTCGGCCAGGCGGCGCTGACCCTTGAAGGCAAGGTCGGCAATTTCGACGTGACCTACGCCGGCGCTTATCTGCGCCGCCAGATCGATTCCAATTCCGACTATACGGATTACGCCTATTACTATGATACGGTGTTCGGCTACGGCAGCTATTTCTACGGCAATGGCGGGCCCGCCGATCTCATCGACCCGACGCAGTTTTACGCGGGCGATGATTCCTACGGCAAATATTCGAACGAGATCCGCATCTCCTCGCCGCAGGACAAACGGCTGCGCTTCGTCGCCGGCTTCTTCCAGAACCGACAGACGCACAACATCCGCCAGCAATATTTCATCCGGGGCCTCGCCGATGTTCTTGAGGTGACGGGCGAGGACGACACCGTCTGGCTGACCCAGCAGCTCCGCGTCGATCGCGACCTGGCGCTGTTCGGAGAAATGTATTTTGACCTTACCGACCGCATCACCTTCACCGGCGGCGTACGGGGCTACAAATACAGGAATTCGCTGCAAGGCTTCTTCGGCTACGGGCCGGGCTTTGCGACGAATTTCGGAACGACGACCGGGGAGCTTTCCTGTTTCGATCCGGACCCGATCGTCGCCAATTCTCCTTGTACGAATATCGACAAATCGACGAAGAACACCGGCGAGACGCACAAGCTCAACCTCACCTATGAGCTTGACGATTCAAAGCTCGTCTATGTCACCTATTCGACGGGCTTCCGGCCGGGCGGCGTCAACCGCCGCGGCACCCTGCCGCCCTATCTTGAAGACAAGCTTGTCAATTACGAAGCGGGCTTCAAGACTGCGTGGGCGGAAAACACCTTCGTTCTCAACGGCGCCTTTTTCTGGCAGAAATGGAAGGACTTCCAGTTCCCCATTCTCGGCCTTAACGGCCTCACTGAGATCAATAACGCGGCGCAGGCGCGCATCTACGGCGTCGAGGCGGATATGACCTGGGCGCCCACCGACCGCTTTACGCTGAATGGCGCGTTGTCCTGGATCTCCGCCGAACTCAGCGAGAACTTCTGCGGCTTCGTCGATGTGAACGGCGTGCCGGAGACGGACTGTCCGCAGCCGATCGACGATCCTTTGACCGACGGCGATGAAACCAGCAATCCGGAGGCGCCGGACGGCACGCGCCTTCCGGTCGTGCCGAAATTCAAGGGAACCATCACGGCGCGATATGAACACCCGATCGGATCGCTGACCGCGCACCTGCAAGGCTCGCTGTCGGGTCAGACAACGGCGCCGTCAAATCTTCTCGTCGCCGATCAGGCGATCATCGGCGATCAGGAAGGGTTCGTCCTCGCCGACCTCAATTTCGGCATCCGCGGCGACAACTGGCGTCTCGTCGGATATGTCAACAATGTCTTTGATGAAGTCCCTGACCTTGTCAGCTTCGTGGCTTGCCCGATCGGCACCTGCGGGCAGGGCCGGTTCCAGGGCACCGCGCAGCCGCGCACCTATGGCATCCGCTTCGGCCAGGACTTCTAAGGCCTGACGCATGGGTTGAATGGCGGGCGGAACGGGATGACCCTTCCGCCCGTTTTCTTTGGAGGGCGGCATGAAGGGCCTGTTCGTCAAAGCCTCGATTGCGTTCGCCGCCGCCGCTTTCGCGTTGGGCGGCGCAGCGATTGCTGAGACCCTTTATGTCCGCGCCGGAACGCTGATCGACGTCGGGCGCGGCGCGGCGCTCAAGGATCAGATGATCCGTATCGAGAATGACCGCATCGCGGCGGTCGGCCCCTGGACGGCGCCGCCGGACGGCGCGCGGGTCGTCGACTGGTCCGGGAAGACCGTGCTGCCCGGCCTTATCGACATGCACACGCACCTTGTCGGCGACATTCAGGGCGCGGGGCTCGCCGATCCCCTCACCTATTCGGAGGCGGAAGACGCGCTTATCGGCGCGGCGAACGCGCGCGCGACCTTGCGCGCGGGCTTTACAGCCGTGCGCGACGTCGGCGTCTGGCGCGCCTTCACCGACCTCGCCTTGCGCGACGCGATCGAAAAGGGGCTGGTCGAAGGCCCGCGCATGAGCGCCGCGGGCGGCTATTTCACCATCCCGGACGGCGGCGGCGCGCTGACCGGCGTCGCCGATGACGTGGCGATCCCGGCGGACTTCACGCGCGGCGTCGTCAACGGGCCGGAGGATGCGCGCATGAAAGCGCGGATCTTTCTTCAGCGCGGCGTTGATTTCATCAAGGTGATCGCGACGGGCGCCGTCCTTACGGTCGGCACGGAGCCGGGACGCCAGGAGCTTTCCGAAGAGGAAATGCGCGCGATCGTCGAGGAAGCGAACAGGTACGGGCGCAAGGTGACGGCGCACGCCCATGGCGCCGAGGGCGCAAAGGCGGCGATCCGCGCGGGCGTCGCATCGATCGAACACGGCTCGATCCTCGACGATGAGGCGCTCGCCATGATGAAGAAACGCGGCGTCGTCCTTGTCGCCGACATCTATAACGGCGACTATATCGACGAGATCGGAACCCGCGACCGCTGGCCGGCGGAGACGCTGCGCAAGAACCGCGAGACGACCGACACACAGCGCGAAGTTTTCTGGAAAGCCGTGAAGATGGGCGTGAAGATCGCCTATGGCACCGATGCGGGGGTCTTCCCGCATGGGCAAAATGCACGGCAATTCCCCTATATGGTGAAATACGGCATGACGCCGATGGCGGCGATCCGCGCAGCGACGATCGACGCCGCGGCGCTGCTCGGCCGGAACGATATCGGCTCGATCGCGCCCGGAAAATTCGCCGACATGATCGCCGTCGACGGCGATCCGCTCGCCGACATTTCCGCGCTGACCGGCGAAAAGGTCGTCATGAAGGGCGGCGGCGTTGTCGACTGAGCCCTACGACATTATCGTCATCGGCGGCGGCCATAACGGGCT
>DNZB01000312.1:1349-1582 GCA_003506635.1 Parvularcula sp. | reverse complement strand
GTCGCCGGCGGCGCCGCGGTGACGGAGGAATTCCATCCCGGCTTTCGCAATTCGGTCGCCAGCTACGCCGTCAGCCTCCTTTCGCCGAAGATCATCGCCGAGATGGCGCTGGAGCGTCACGGGCTGAAGATCATCATCCGTCCGATGGCCTATTTCGCGCCGGCGCCGGACGGGCGCTATCTCCTGCTCGGCCGCGACAAGGCGGAGAACCACGCCGCGCTCGCGAGGCTGTC
>DNZB01000312.1:689-1234 GCA_003506635.1 Parvularcula sp. | reverse complement strand
TCGCCGAAGATCATCGCCGAGATGGCGCTGGAGCGTCACGGGCTGAAGATCATCATCCGTCCGATGGCCTATTTTGCGCCGGCGCCGGACGGGCGCTATCTCCTTCTCGGCCGCGACAAGGCGGAGAACCACGCCGCGCTCGCGAGGCTGTCAGCGAAGGACGCTGAGGCTTATGGTCCGTATAACGACAAGCTCGACCGGCTCGTCGATCTCCTGCGCGCCATGCTCGGCAAGACGCCCCCGAACGCCGGCGGGGGGCTGCGCGATATCGTCGCCGCGCTCGCAATGGGGAACGACGTCCGAAAGCTCGGACTTCACGGCCAGCGCGACCTTCTCGATTTCTTCGCGAAGTCGGCCGGCGACATTCTCGACACGACGTTTGAGAACGATCTTGTCAAGGGCGCGCTCGGCTTCGACGCGATCACCGGCAATTACGGCAGTCCCTACACGCCGGGCTCAGCCTATGTGCTCCTTCACCACGTCTTCGGCGAGGTGAACGGCGTCAAGGGCGCGTGGGGCCATGCGATCGGCGGCATGGGCGCGAT
>DNZB01000312.1:0-426 GCA_003506635.1 Parvularcula sp. | reverse complement strand
ACGCAGGCGATGGCGCGCGCCGCTGAGGAAGCGGGGGCGGAGATCCGCCTTGGCGCGTCCGTGGCGGAGATCATCCTCGATCGCGGCGCGGCGCGCGGCGCCGTGCTGGCGAATGGCGAGAAGATCGCTGCGCGCGCCGTCGCGTCGAACATCCACCCGCGTCTCCTTTTCGGCGGCCTCGTGCCGGAGGAGGCTCTCCCCGCCGATTTCGCGGCGCGCATACGCGCGTGGAAATCGGGTTCAGGCGTCCTCAGGATGAATGTCGCGCTGTCGGCGCCGCCGAACTTCACCGCGCTCCCCTCTACCGGGCTCGCGCGCCATCACGCGGCCTCGATGCTGATTGCGCCCTCGCTCGACTATATCGATACGGCGTATACGGACGCCCGCCGCACGGGGTGGTCGCGCGCGCCGGCGATCGAGATGCAC
>DNZB01000017.1 GCA_003506635.1 Parvularcula sp. | reverse complement strand
GCGATCAGCGCGGCGGGCGAGGCAGCATCCGCCGGGGTGGTGAACAGCGTTGCGGCGCCGATAAGGGGCGCCATCGCCAGAATAATGCGCATCGTCTCTACTCCAAATGACTGCGTCAGCAGGAAGACGGGCGGCGCCGCGCGCCTATTCCCCGGCGGCGGACGGAAGCGGCTTTGCGGCGAACCGGTTTGCCCATGCTGCGGAATGCCGGTAAGGCTCGCCGCAATTGGGGCAAATCCTGAAAGGTGTTGGTTACCATGCGCGCTGCTTCCCTTCGCCTGTTGACGCTGGCTCTGCTGGGGTCGGCGGCGCTCGTCGCTTGCGGCAAGAAAGAAGCCGCGCCGGCCGCGCCCGCCGCGGCGCCAGCCGCAAGCGCAGAAGAGATCGCCGCCGAGACCGGCCGCCTCAATGCCTGGTTCGACGCAAAGTTTGAAGAGCAACTCGACTTCTCGCCGATCCAGCGCACGTTCCTTGGCGACAAGAAGGACTACGACAAGATCGACGACCTGTCGGAAGCCGCGCAAGATCGCCAGCTCGCCTGGCAGCGTGCGGCGACGGACGAAATGAAGGCGACGTTCGACTACGCCAGGCTGACCCCCGAAGCGAAAACATCGTGGGACATCTGGCTTTATCAGACCGAAACCGCGGAAAAGGCGGCGGCCTTCCGGCGCCAGAATTACGTCTTTACGCAGATGCAAGGCGCGCAGGCGTTTCTGCCGCAATTCATCATCTCGTTTCACGAGGTTTCGGACGAAAGCGACATGAACGCTTACGTCGCGCGCATCGGCGGGGTCGCGCGCGCGATCGACCAGCTTCTCGAAATCGCGAAAGCGAACGCCGCGGCGGGAACGCGCCCGCCGCGCTTTGCTTATGACGGCGTCATCGAGCAGGCGAAAAATATCGTCACCGGCGCGCCCTTCACGGCGGGCGCTGACAGCCCGGTCTGGGCGGACGTGAAATCGGAAGTCAAAAAGCTGCAGGACGCCGGCAAGGTCGACAAGGCGAAGGCCGACGCGCTTCTTGCGAGCGCGAAGGCGGAAATCGAAGGAAAGCTCGGACCCTCCTACAAGGCGCTTGTCGCGTGGTTCGAGGCGGACCGTGCGAACAGCGCGGAAGACGCAAAGGGCGTCGGCGCGCTGGCGAACGGCGCGGCCTATTACGCCGAGCGCCTCGCCAGCAACACGACGACCGACATGACGCCGGATGCGATCCACGATCTCGGTCTCGCCGAAGTTGCGCGCATTCAAGGCGAGATGGAGACGATCAAGAACGCCGTCGGGTTCAAAGGCACGTTGCAGGAATTCTTTAAATTCATGCGCGAGGATCCCCGGTTCTTCTTCTCGAACGATGCCGCGGGCGCAGAGGCCTATATCGCCGAAGCGACGGCGAAACTCAGCTTCATCAAGGGGCGTCTTCCGGACTATTTCGGCATCCTCCCCAAAGCCGACCTCGTCGTGAAGCGCGTCGAGCCCTTCCGCGAACAGCCGGGAGCTGCGCAGCATTATTTTCCCGGCACGCCGGACGGCGCGCGCCCGGGCACCTATTACGCGCATCTTTCCGACATGCGCGCGATGCCGAGGCCCCAGCTTGAGGTGGTCGCCTATCACGAAGGCATTCCCGGCCATCATATGCAGATCTCGATCGCGCAGGAACTGACGAGCGTGCCGAAATTCCGCACGCAAGCGGGCTTCACGTCTTACGTCGAAGGGTGGGCGCTCTATTCGGAACTGCTGGCGAAGGAGATGGGCGCCTATCAGGATCCCTATTCGGATTTCGGGCGCCTCTCGACGGAAATCTGGCGCGCGATCCGCCTCGTCGTCGATTCAGGCATTCACGCGAAAGGTTGGACCGAACAGCAGGCCGTCGATTATTTCACCGCCAATTCGCCCTCGGCCGAGGGCGCCATCCGCTCCGAAGTGCGCCGTTACTTCGTCGTGCCGGGGCAGGCGACCGCCTACAAGGTCGGCATGGAGAAGATAAAAGCGCTGCGCGCGAAAGCGGAAGCCGCTCTCGGCGACAAATTCGACATTAAGGGCTTCCACGACACCGTGCTCGGCGGCGGCGCCTTGCCTTTGAGCATCCTTGAACGTCGCGTCGACGAATGGATCGCCGCGAAACAACAGGAGGCCTAAGCGTCGGCGATGATCCGCGCGGGCACGCCGGCAGCGGTCGCGCCTGCCGGAACGTCGATGAGGACGACGGCGTTTGCGCCGATGATTGCGTGATCGCCGATCGTCACCGCGCCGATGATCTTCGCGCCGGCGCCGACATCGACATGGCCGCCGAGCGTCGGCGTGCCCTTGCGATTGCCGCGGGCCGCGCCCAGGGTCGTTTGATGCATCAACATGCAATTGGGCCCGACGACCGCGCCCGGATGGACGACGACGCCTGTCGGATGCGGCAGCTGGAAGCCGCCGCCGGGATTGAAGCCCAAGGGAATATCGCAGGCCGTAACCGCCGACCAGAAGCGATGGCGCGTGACGACCAGCGCGCGCCGGAACGCGGTGACGGGACCGCCGCCGCCGCCAAGGCGCACATAGTCGCGCAGCGTTTTGACAAGCTTGCGGCCCGGATCCCAGAAGCCGCGCGGGCGCTCGCGCGTCCAGTCGGCGGCGTCGGCTGACACCGGCTGGCGCGGCGTTTTATCGTTAACGGGCAGGGCGTCAGCGGCGCTCATCACGGCCGCTCTAAAGCATGCTTCACGCCAGCGGGAAACGGCGCGCCGTCACGCAGCGCGCCAGGCCCGCCATTCGGGGTGGCGGTCGAACAGGCGGTCGACATAAGGGCAAACGGGATCGACCTTGCGTCCCGCCGCCATCGCATCGGCGATCGCGCGCTTGACGAGCGCCAGGGCGACGCCGCCGCCGCGCGCGTCGATGGGCACAAATGTCGAATTGATGACGATCAGATCGCCCTTGTCGCCGACCTGATAAGTTAGTTCCGCCTCGCCGGCTTGCGTCTCGATCCAGTACCGCCCGCGATTGTTTTTTTCGGTGTGGGCGATTTCATCCGCTTTGCGCCGTACTTCGGGGGTCAAGGCGTTCTCCCTTTTTTCACGCTCACCAACAGCCACCCCGCTATCTTGTTGGCCTCTCTTTCCAGTTGATGCAAGTCACATTCCCATGAAATTTTCACCCGCCATCCCATTCGCCGCAGCGCAGCAACGACTTCGGCGTCGCGCTTGACGTTGCGCGCGATTTTTTCGCGCCAGTAGCGCGCGTTCGATTTCGGAACGCGCGTTCCCCGCGCGCAATCGTGACCGTGCCAGAAACATCCGTGTACGAATAGAACGGCGCCGCGCTTCGGGAAGACGAGGTCGGGCGAACCGGGCAGGCGATTGTCGTTGAGGCGATAGCGAAACCCCCGCGCATGCAGCGCCTTGCGGATCGCGCGCTCCGGCGCGGTGTCTCGCCCCTTGACGGCGCGCATGATCTCGGAGCGCTTCCGCTTCGAGAAGACATCCGCGCGCTTCTTGCGCGTCATGCCGCCGCGCATCGCCGCGCCAGCGCGGGCTCAAGCGCCGTTTCGGCGAGCCACCGGACGACCGGCGGGCAAACGCCGTCGCCGATCAGCTTCAGGGCGTTGGTCGCGCGCGCCGGCAGGACATAATCGTCGGCAAGGCCCATCGCCCGCGCGGCCTCGCGCGCGGTCATCAGGCGGGTGCGAACCCTTCCCTGATCGATCGCAATGACGACCTGCCGCGAAGACCCGCCGGCGGGCGTGCGGATGCACCCGGAAAGGCCGTCGAAGCGCGCCTCGAACCGCACCCGCTTGACGCCGTCCTCAACGCGCACGCGCCGGTACCCGGCGCCGGTATGTCGTCCGCCGCCGGCCACCAGCGCGGCGAGCGCCGTGCGCTGACGGGGGGTCATCAAGGCGAGCCGTTTGCGGGTTTCAGCGGCAGGTTCGAACACCGCCCGTTCGTCGAGGATATCGCCGATCGATGCGGTCCGCTGCGCCGACGGGCGCGCGGCGATCCAGCGCCATCTTTTCATCGCCTGCGGCGACAGTCGCGTGAGCGCGCGAAGCAGCGCCGGCGGCGCCAGCGGATCAGCGGCTGCGCACGCGCCGATCGCATCGGCGCGTGCGCCGACGATGAACAGTCGCAGCCGCGACTGCGGCACGAAGTCGGCGGCGTTGAGCGCCAGCGCCGAGACGAAATAGCCGCGCGCCGCAAGGCGCTCCACGACCCCGGCGAAATCGGCGCCGTCATGCGAGGTGAGAAGGCCGGCGACGTTTTCGACGACGATCGCGCGCGGCGCGCGGCCGGCGTCGTCAAGCGCTTCAATCAGGCGCCAGAAGCCGAAAAAGGCGCCGCTGCGTGCAGCGCCAAGCCCGCCGCGCGCGCCCGCGAGCGACAAGTCCTGACAGGGGGAAGACGCCCAGGCGAGATCGGCGGTCTGGTGTGGAAGATCGGCGATTGTCAGCGCATGAATATCGCCGCCATGAAGGTGGTCAGAACCGAAATTCGCGCCATAGGCGACGCGCTTTCCGGCATCGAAATCATTGGCGAAGAGGCAGCGCCAGCCGCCGCCAAGGCCGAGGCGCGCCATCCCGCCGCCGGCGAAAAACTCAAGGAAGGTGAAGGGGCCGGTCACGCGCGCCGCCAGTCGGTTGCGCGCTGATTCTCCGGCGGTTCCCGCCGGCCTTCAAGGCCGGCGCCCAATCGTTGACCCTAGGGGCGAACAGTTCGACGGAAGGGGGGTCTATCCGCCAGCGCTCAATGCGGTGCAGGTACCCTTGCGGCCCGTCACGCTAAGAATTGTTCTCGTCGCTGCGGCGAGCGCCTTCGGTCTGTCGGCGTTCGGCGCGGCGCTCCCGGCGAGGCCCCGGCTCGACGACATCCAGATCGGCGAGGAGGGCGCGCTCGTCCGTGTGGCGCTTGTCTGCCCCGGAAAATGCGATGTGATCCCCAGCGCCGACGAGGCGAGCATCGG
>DNZB01000267.1:1553-4312 GCA_003506635.1 Parvularcula sp. | reverse complement strand
AAAGCCGCCGTCGTCAAGCCTCGGTCTCGGAGGGGCGGGCGCCTGTGCGTACGCCTTCGCGCGCCATCGCCGTCGCCTCACGGATTACCTCTGCGTCGCCGATGTGGTTTGCAAGGATAAGAATAAGGCGCGCGTTCGCGCCTTGACTTTCTTCATCATCAAGGCCGTCATGAAGCCTTATGATGGCTTCATAGATGTCGTCGGGCCGGGATGCATTGGGCGTCGTGATAAGCCTCATGATCCGGCTGCTCCTCCGCCGGCGCGCGCCAGCGCCTCGAAGACCAATTCGGGGGCAGGGTTTTTCCAGCGCGCAGCGATGTGTTGATCAGGCCGCACGAGGTAGACGGCGCCGTCTTGAGCGCCGTAGCGCTCCGCAGCCAGACCTTCTTCGTCGATAATCATCTCCGCTTGCCCGCCGATCGAAAGGACCCGAACGCTGTCGCCCGCGCGGCGCTGAAAGTCTTCAAGCCGTCCGGCGGCGGGGCCGAACATCAATATCGAAAACGCGCCGCCGAGGTGCGACAGCAACCAGGGCTCGCCGGTTGCAGCGCGTATCGGCGCGTCGATGGCCACAGCGCCCGGCGCCGGCCCGGCGGCGAATTCATCGCTCAGCGAGGAAAGGGGGGAGTTATCATAAGCGACCGGCGCCGAAAGCCGCCCGGAATTGACGAAAGGCCGTGCGAACGGGCGCCGGCGGGCGAGTTCGAGCGTCGCATCGCGGAAGGCTCTCGCCGCCGTCGTCTTCGGCGTCATGAAGTCCGTCGAACGCGATGCGTTTTTGATATTCTCATCGGCGACGGCGAGCGCCTCTGCATTGTAGCTCTCAAGGAGCGATGGCGGCGCTGCGCCAGACATGACGCGGTCAAGCTTCCATCCAAGGTTGTCCGCCTGCTGAAGACCGCCATTGCATCCGCGCGCGCCGAAAGGCGAAACGACCTGCGCGGCGTCGCCGAGAAAGACGACGCGGCCATGGAGAAAGCGCGCCATCCGACGGCACTGGAAAGTGTAGACGGACAGCCACTCATATTCAAAATCGACGCCGGGTCCGAGCATGCCCATGACGAAAGGATTGGCGTTCTCAGGCCGAACGGCCGCTTCGCGGTCGATGTTCCAGCCGAGCTGAAAATCGAGCCGCCAGACGCCGTCCGGCTGCTTGTGCACCAGGCTCGACCACCCGGGCCATGGCGGATCGAAATGGAATTGCCGCTCGGCCGGACGCTCGCGCGTCAGGCGCACGTCGGCGATCAGGAAATTGTCTTCGAAAATCCGCCCTTCGAAATCGAGGCCCATCGCCTTTCTAATCGTCGATCGCACGCCGTCGCAGGCCGCGACATAATCCGCGCGGATTTCATAATCGCCATTGGTCGCCGAAACGCTCAAAGTTGCGCTGTCTTCCGTCTGCCGGACGCCGGTGACGCGATGGCCCCAGCGTATCGCGATCGACGGATGCTTGGCGATTTCTTCGATCAGGTACTCTTCGATGTAATATTGCTGGATGTTGACGAAAGCCGGATTTTTCTGCCCTTTCTCGGGCAGAAGGTCGAACTCGTAAATGGGCTCCGCCAGATCCTTCCAGAAAACCTTGCCTTTTTCCCAACCTACGCCCTTTTCGCGAACGCGCGCGCCGACCCCGAGGCGGTCGAAAATTTCCAGCGAGCGTTTTGAAAAGCAGATCGCCTTCGACCCGCGCGCGATGTAGTCGAGCGCAGTGACGACGATGACACTTCGGCCGCGGCTTCCGAGTTCTAGCGCAAGCGCGAGGCCGACGGGCCCCGCGCCCACGATGACGAGCGGCGCTTCTTCTTGCGCATTCATCGGCGCTGGCGTCCGCGGCATCACCCGCCAGACGGGAACGCCGTCTATCGTCCCTGTCCCGTCCATCAGCCCTGCAAGGCCGCCCATACAGCGCGGTCGCGTTCGGCCGTCCAGATGCGCGGCCAGTCGACGCCTTCATATTCATCCCATAGCCGTTGCACGTTGAACGGCATGCAGTGCTCGAAGATCGGCCAGCGGCCATAGCGCGGGGCGAGCGCCGCATGGGCCAGCGCGAAAGCGTCTTTCAGCGCGCCGCCGCGGTCATGCGCCTCTTTCACGCAGCGCCGCATCTCATCGAGAAAGTGACGCGTTTGCTCGATGGCGGCCTCAGTCTCGGCGCGAGTTTTTGTGACGCGCCCGCGTCCGCCGACAAGCGCCTCCGCCCCGAACGCCGCCACCCGGTCGAGCGTCGCTGACGACCAGTCCGCGTGAAAGGCGTCGCCGGTGTAGAGCGCCGCCTCGGATTCGACGAGATCGCCGGCGAACATGATCTGTTCTTTCGGGAGCCAGGCGACGATATCGCCCGCAGTGTGGCCGCGCCCGCAATAATGAAGCTCAAGGTCGCCGCGCTTCCCGCCGAGGGGGATCGTCATCGACCGCGCGAATGTCAGCGTCGGCCGGGTGAGCCCGGGAATAGAGTCGGGTTCTTTGAAAAGGCGCGGCATGCGGCCGAATTCCGAAGCCCAGTCTTCCATGCCGCGCTCGTCGATCAGCTTGCGGGTCAGGTCGTGGGTAATGATTTCGCGCGCCCCGAACGCCGCCGCGCCGAGCGTTCTCACGGCGTGGTAATGCGTCAGAACGAGATAGCGCACCGGCTTGTCCGTATGCTGACGCAATTGCGACAGCCAGTCTTGCGCGGCGGCCGGCGTCGCGCGCGCTTCAATGGCGACGAGGAAATCCTCGCCCTCGATCGCGCCGACATTGGGGTCGCCCTCCGCCGTGAA
>DNZB01000267.1:0-1277 GCA_003506635.1 Parvularcula sp. | reverse complement strand
GCGTAAACGCCGCGGCTGAGGACTTCGAGCGTTTCCCGCTTCGGCGCGAGATCGGCGGAAGATGCGAAGGGTTTGGCCATCGGTCCTACGGAACTCGGACCTCATGCTAGGACATCCGTCCTATGAAGTCGAGGCCGGCCCTTGCGGTCATTTCCGCCGGCGCCGCCAGAAGGCGTGCTATCCGCGCGCGAATGAACCCACGACGCGGCGATGTTCGTCGAGCTGAATAGTCAGATCGGCTTGGTCAGGCAGCGCCGCCATCATCCCACGCGTGATGCGCTCGTAGTGCTGCACAAAAAAATCAATCTCGTCCACGTCGAGCAGTCCGGGCGCATCGCCCGTGGGCCGGTGCGCAGCAATTGCCAGTTCAAGTTCCCAGCGCCATTGCTTTACAATTTCGAAGGCTGGCGGCCGCAGATAAGCGAGCCGGTCGATCCTTGCGAAGAGGCCTTGATAGGCGCCGGCAAGCGCAGTGTTGACAGCGCGCCGCCAGCGGCCATTGGCGTCGAAAACTTCCTCAAGCACGTTTATCGGCTTCCCAAGCGCCTCGTAGGCTTCGGGACGCGCGCCAAGGCACCATCCCTCGAAAATGAGAAGGTCAAGATCGCTGGGCGCATCCTCCCATTCCGTCATCGCCAGGGGTTCGTCGAGCGCCTTTGAAAAGCGCGGCAATCGCGCCGATCGACTCGCTTTAACCGCGCCGACGATCGAAACGCCGCGCTCGACATCATGCGTGCCGGGCGGCCCGCGCGTGATGAACAAGGGGTGCAAACGCGCGGCGATGCGGCGGCGTTCTTCGCGCCCGAAGTAAAGATCGTCAATCGACAGCGCGGCGACCTTGCGCCCTTCGGCCTGAAACCTAGCAAGCGCGGCGCGGGCGATCGTCGATTTGCCGGCGCCTTGCGCGCCAGCGATCCCGTAAACCAGCGGTCGCGACGCATTTTCAAGCGCGCGCGCCATGTCGGCGATCACCAGATCGGCTGCGTCGTAGTTCGCCGTCACCGGCAGCGCCCCCTTGCAATGCCCCCGCAGTTTCGCAGGTTGGACGCGGCGAGGGAACGCCCTGCTGCCTTCCGCCCTTTCACGGGCCGCCGGGCGGGTTATCATGGCGCGAGCCATAGGAGCGACCGCGACATGGATTTCGCCTATTCCTCCCGCTGCAAGGATTTTCTCGCCCGCGTCGGCGCCTTCATGGAGAAATATGTCTACGACGGCGACGAAAATTATGAGCGCCAGCATCAGGCGTTCGGGCCCGGTGACGGCAGATGGAAAGTGCC
>DNZB01000078.1 GCA_003506635.1 Parvularcula sp. | reverse complement strand
CGCCAACGTTTTGTTTCTGAAGGATAGTTTCACGAATTCGAACTCGCTCACCGCCGCCGCTTCAGGCATTCAGACGTTGTGCGTCCCTTGAGTTAACGTCCCGTTAAGAATTAGGCCAGCCAATCACACGCCGACCGATGAAAGGCTGAGTCGGCCTTAACCGATGCTTTCCTTTTTTCCCATGGTAATGCATCTTCGATTAAACATGGTTGAGATTCGCGTCTGGCGGATCCTGATTTCATGTTGGAAATTTCTCCCCGGTTTTGCGCCGGGGCGGCGATCAGACCGGGTCAACCGATCCGCGCAAACCGCCAAAAAAGTCCGGCCGCTCCTGAGGCCGGACGGAATGAGCGCTTCGCAATGCGAGACCATAGCGCTTTTTCGGGAGCAATGGCGCCATTCGGCGCCGGACTTTGAACCCTGCGGCGCACGATAAGGGCGCCGCGCAATTGGAACACGGCAGATGGCGACAGCACCTGCGATCATGGACGGCGGCGAAGGCCTCGTCTCCCGCGGCTGCGGCATGACGCCCCTGCGCAAATGGAACGGCAGCAGCGAGCCTGGGCGAACGCCCCCGGCCCCGCGCGCCGCAAGAGATATCAATGAAAAAGACAATGCTTATCGACGCCGCGAACGAGGAAGAAGTTCGCGTCTGCGTTCTCCAGAACGGCAAGGTTGAGGACTTCGATTTTGAATCGGCGTCGAAGCGGCCGGTTCGCGGAAACATCTACCTCGCCCGGGTGACGCGGGTCGAGCCCTCGCTGCAAGCGGCGTTCGTCGAGTTCGGCGGCAACCGCCACGGCTTCCTCGCTTTCAACGAGATTCATCCTGACTATTACCAGATCCCGGTTTCCGATCGTGCGCTGCTGCAAGAGGCGGACAAGGAGGAGGCGGAGCTCGCCGCCGCGCTCGCGCTGACGCGCGCGGGCGAGGATGACGATGACGCGCTCGAAGAGATCGACGCCGCGCTCGGCGAAGGCGGCGAAGGCGGGCGGCCCGACTATTCGCGCGATGACGACCGCGCGCCCCGCGCTTCCGGATCTGACGGCCCGCATGCCCTCGAATCAGAGGCGGAGGGTTCCGAAGCGCCAGAGCCGGAAGCCGCGGCGATGGACGCTCCGGCGGCGGAGACGCAATCCGCCGACGCGCATGACATGAACGCCGATCCGCTCGACGAAATCGCCGGCATCGAGGAAGCCGACGCCGGCGAGGACGCCGCCGCGCCCGAAATCGTCGAGGAAATCGAGTTCGCCGCGCCGGCGCTCGCCGCCGACGAAGCCGGCGAGGACGCCGTCGAAAATGAGGACGAGGAAGACGACGAAGCGGCCGTCGCGGCGCGCATCGCCCGCCTCGCCGAACAAAACCCGCTCGCGAAGCTGCCGCGTCGCGAGCTGATCGAGCGCTACCGCGAGGCGCGCCGCAAGAAAGCCCGCCTTCTGCGCAACTACAAGATTCAGGAGGTCATCAAGCGCCGGCAGATCCTGCTGGTGCAAGCGGTGAAGGAAGAACGCGGGACCAAGGGCGCGGCGCTGACGACCTATCTCTCGCTCGCCGGACGCTATTGCGTCTTGATGCCCAACACGGCGCGCGGCGGCGGCATTTCGCGGAAGATCCCGGTCGCCGCCGACCGAAAGCGGCTGCGCCGCGTCGTCGACAGCCTCGACGTGCCGGGCGGCATGGGCCTCATCATCCGCACCGCCGGAGCGAAGCGGACGAAGGCGGAGATCAAGCGCGACTATGAATATCTCGTCCGCCTGTGGGAGAACATCCGTACCCTGACGTTGAAGTCGATCGCGCCCTGCCTCATCTACGAGGAGGCGAGCCTGATCAAGCGCGCGATCCGCGACCTTTACGACAAGGACATCGCGCAAGTCATCGTCGAGGGCGACAGCGGCTATCGCGAAGCCAAAGACTTCATGAAGATGCTGATGCCGTCGCATTCGAAGAACGTGCAGCCCTACAAGGAGCGCACGCCGCTTTTCGTGGCGCACAATGTCGAGGCGCAGCTCGATTCGATGTACCAGCCGACCGTTCGCCTGAAGTCCGGCGGCTATATCGTCATCAACCAGACCGAGGCGCTGATCGCGATCGACGTCAATTCCGGCAAGTCGACGCGCGAGCGCAACATTGAACAGACGGCGCTGCGCACCAATCTTGAGGCGGCGGACGAAGCCGCTCGGCAGATGCGCCTGCGCGACCTTGCGGGCCTTATCGTCGTCGATTTCATCGACATGGAGGAAGGCCGCAACAACCGCGCCGTCGAAAAGCGCCTGAAAGACGCGTTGCGCGCCGACCGCGCGCGCATCCAGGTCGGGCGCATTTCGACCTTCGGCCTTCTTGAAATGTCGCGCCAGCGCCGGCGCGCCGGGATCGTCGACGGCACGACGCACGCCTGCCCGACATGCGGGGGCGCGGGCGCGGTGCGCTCGCACGAGATGGCCGCGCTGCGCATTCTTCGCGCGACCGAACACGAGGCGATTTCGGGCGAAGCGGGCCTGTTGCAGGTCAAGGTCGCGATCGATGTCGCGCTTTATGTCCTCAATCACAAACGCGAATGGCTGCGGCGAATCGAGGAAAATTACGGCGTCACGGTCGAAGTGATCGCCGACTCGACCAAGGCCGGCGACAATTTCGAAATCGAGAAGACCGGCGCGCGCAAGGAAGCCGCCGAGGCGCCGGTGATCGTGCGCGCCGACACCACCGAAACGATCGAGCCCGACGCCGGAACGGAAGAGGTTGCGGTGGAGGACGCGGACGCAGGCGAAAGTGAAGACCGCCGCGAAGGCGAAAGCCGCAGCGACGAGCGCGGCGGGCGCCGCCGGCGGCGCCGGCGCGGCGGACGCGGACGCGAAGGGCGCGACGGCCGGCCGGACGACCTTCCGGCGCAAAGCGCCGTCGATCCTCAGGCGGAAGATCAACCGAGCGTCGATCTCGGCGAAGAAGAGCCGCAGCGCAGCCGCCAAGACGACGAGGGCGAGCGCGCCGAGGGCGACAGCGAACGCGGCGAGGGCGCGCGCCGCCGCCGCCGGCGCGGACGCCGCGGCGGGCGCCGCAATGACCGTCGCCCCGACAGCGCCGAAGCCGCGCCGGGCGAGGGTTCAGACGCCGCGCCGCAGAACGGCGCCGGCCCCAGCGAGAATGACGCCGGCGAGGGCGCGTTCGCGCCGGAAGCCGCGCCGCGTGATGTCGCGCCAGCGGCCCCGGCGACGATCGAGCCTGAAGCGCCAGAACCCGCTGCCGGCGCAAGCTGGCGCGAGCCAGAGCCCCCTGCCCCCAAAACGCCGCCCGCCCCGCCGCCCGACATCGTCCCGGCGGCGGCTGGCGAGGCGCCGAAGAAGGGCTGGTGGCGCAAGGCGCTCGGCCAATAGGCGCGGCGCCGGCCGGCAGGGGTCACATTTCCGCCATTCGGGGCGATGATTGTTGCGCTGCGCCGAGGACTGGAGATGGTGTGCGTATGAAAATCTTCGCCGCTCGATCGGTCCTTGCCGGCGTCTTCGCCGTCGCAGTCGCGATGGCCGCCGCACCGGCATCGGCGCAATCGCTGCTTCGCGACGTCGAGATCGAAGAATGGCTCGACGACTATTCACGCCCGATCTTCCGCGCCGCGGGAATCCCGGCGGACGAAATCCAGATCCTGATCATCGGCGATCAATCGTTCAACGCCTTCGCCGGCGGTCTCGTCATGGGGGTCAACACCGGCCTCATCACGATTTCAGAAACGCCGAACGAAATCGAAGGCGTGATCGCGCACGAGGCCGGGCACATCGCGCTGGCGCATACGACCCGCTCGGACGAGGCCTACGCCGCCGCGTCGCGCCCGATGATCCTCAGCCTTGTTCTTGCCGCGGGCGCGATCGCCGCCGGCGCGACGGACGCCGGGCTTGGCCTCCTGGCGCTCGGTCAGACGGTCGGCGTCGCCAATGTTCTGAAATACAGCAGGGGTCAGGAATCCTCCGCCGACCAGGCCGCCCTCACCTATCTCGACGCGGTCGGAAGTTCGGGCGCGGGGCTCATTCAATCCTTCAAACGCCTCAGCGGATCGCAGATCGTCCACAGCCAGCGCGTCAATCCCTACCTGCAAAGCCACCCGCTGGCGCTTGCCCGCGTCAACGCGCTGGAGGAACGCGCGGCCTCGCTGCCGAATTTCGGCGCGCGGAACACGCCCGAGGAAATCGCCCGCCTCAAGATGATCCAGGCGAAGATTCTCGGCTTCATGCAGCCGGCGCAATTCACGCTGCGGCAATATCCGCCGGCGGACCTTTCAGACCCCGCCCGCTATGCGCGCGCCGTCGCCTATTATCGCGCGACCGACATGGACAAGGCCGTAAAGGAGATCGACGGGCTGATCGATCTGCACCCCGACAACCCCTATTTTTACGAGTTGAAAGGACAGATGCTGTTCGAGTTCGGGCGTGTCGCCGAATCGGTCGCGCCGCACCGCCGCTCGGTCGAACTCAAGCCCGGCAAGGCCCTGCTTCGCATCAATCTCGGCCGCGCGCTCGCCGCGAGCGAGGAGCCCGACGATCTCGACGCCGCCGTCAAGGAGCTGAAAGCCGCGCTCCTTGTCGAGCCGGACAATTCCTTCGGCTGGTTCGAACTTGCGCGCGCTTACGGCGCGCTCGGCAAGGAAGGACTCGCCGATCTCGCCATGGCGGAATCCCGCTATAATGTCGGCGCCAAGCCGGAGGCCGCGCAATTCGCGCGGCGCGCCCTTCAGAAATTGCCGCGCGGCACGCCCGAATGGCGACAGGCGACCGATATCGTCGTTGCAAGCATTGGCGTTGAGGCGGCCAATCCGGGCCGCGGCGGCGAGCGCGATCCGGCGCCCGAAAGGCCGCAGGAACCGGCGCCGGACAAGGGCGAAGTGCCCGATCCGCAATTCAACTAGACGCCAGAAGCGTCGTCAGAACAAAATGACGGGGATACGCATCATGAAAACGAGACTCATCATCGGCGCGGCGCTGGCGGGCGCGGCCCTGTTCGGCGCCCTCGCGGTGTCGTTTGTCTCCGCGCAGCAGACCAAGCCCGCGCCGAGCGCCGAACGCCGGGAAATTGAAGCGATCGTCCGCGAAGTCATCCGCGACAATCCCGAAATCATCGTCGAGGCGCTCAACGCCTATTCGGACCAGCAGACCGCGGACGCGGCCGCCGCCGCGATGCCCGCGCTGCTGAAGGAGGAGACGGGGTTCGTCGCCGGCAAGAACCCGGCGCAGGCGAAAGTGACGGTCGTCGAGCTTTTCGATTACCATTGCGGCGTCTGCAAGCGCGCGACATCGCTCGTGCAAGAGCTTGCGCACAAGGACCCGGCCGTGCGCGTCATCTTCCGCGAACTGCCGATCCTGCGGAAAGAATCCGACGCGGCCGCGCGCTTTGCTCTCGCCGCGCGCGAGCAGGGAAGATATCTCGACTATCATTTCGCGCTGATGAGTCAGTCGGGCGTCCTCACTGAAGAGCGGCTGCTTGAAATCGCGAGGTCGACCGGCCTCGACGGGAAGAAGCTGAAGGCGGATGCGAGCGCGCCGAAGCTTGAAACCGCCCTGCAAAGCAACTTTGAAGCGGCCCAGCGCATGCGCCTCGACGGCACGCCGAGCTTCATCGTGACGTCGCAGAACGGCGCCTTCCTGCGCGTCATTCCGGGCCTTGACGAGGGCGCGATCCGGACCGCGATCGCCGAAGCGAAGAAAGCAAAGCCCGCCGGCTAGATCGTCGGGCGTGATTAAGGAATCACGCCCGACGATCCAGGCCCTTGGCGGTCGCGCCGTTCT
>DNZB01000258.1:2592-4351 GCA_003506635.1 Parvularcula sp. | reverse complement strand
CGCGGCGAGAACCCGTCCGAGGACGTCGTATTGACGACGCCGGCGTCGCCATTGGCGAACAGGCCGCCCGTGGTGATGACGCGCGTCTCTTCGAAGTCGTAATAGCGCGTGCCGGCGGTGAGATTCAGCGCGTCGGTGATGCCGATGGTCGTTTCGACGAACGCCGCGAACTGCTCGATGTCGTAGGGAAGATCGGAGTTGAACGGCGAATCCGCGGGGAACCCGTTGGCGACCGCCGCCGACGTTCCGGCGCCGAGAACGGCGTCGGTGAAGGCGTCATAGCCGGGCGTCGGCAGCTAATCGCGGTCGATTTCGGAATAGAAGACGCCAAGCAGCCAGTCGATGCGGCCTTCATAATCCGAGGCAAGGCGCGCTTCCTGGGTGAAGGTCTCAAGTTCCGTGCGGTCCTTGAGGTTCGACGGCAGCAGCACGGCGGCGTCCGGAAAGCCGAGATCGACCGACACCGACCCGGTCAGCGCCGAAGCGTCGCGGCTGACGAGGATGTCGCGGTTCGTAAAGCTCGTCACGGATGTGAAGTCGACCGGCCCTGCGTCAAGTTCCACCGTCACGTCGCCGATCGAGGTCTGGTCGCGGAACTGTTCGTCGAGGAGGAGAAACTGTTCGTTCTCGTTGAACGTCACCGCCGGGCGCGTCGTCGTGAAGGGGTTGGCGAAGAGGTTAAAAACCTCCTGCCGGTTGAAGCCGTCGACGTCGACGTCCTGATAGACAAAGCGCGGCGTGATCGCGAGATTTTCTGTCGGCTCCCAGCGCAGACTGGCGCGGAAGCCCGAGCGCTGGCCGTCATTGACATCCTTGCTGCGGCCGCCGCCCTCACGCAGCGCGTCGATGAAGCCGGCATATTCCGTCCAATAGCCGACGAGGCGGAACGCCGCTTTGTCGCCTAGCGGCAGGTTGATGACGCCCTTGACGTGACCGCCTTCCTCGCCGCCGTCGATATAATTGATGTTGCCTTCGATCATGCCCGAAGTTTCGCCGAGCACCGGCTGGTTGGTGATGTAGCGGATGGTGCCGCCGATCGAGCCTGAGCCGAACAGCGTGCCTTGCGGACCGCGCAGCGTTTCAACGCGGTTGAGGTCGAAGAGGTCGAGGTCAGGCGTGAAGAGCGACAGCGAGATGACGCTTTCGTCGAGATAGACGCCGACCTGTTCCTTGACGCCTGGCTGGTCGCGCACGATTTGCCCGGCGGACACGCCGCGAAGGCCGACCTGGCTCTGTCCCGGCCCAAGGTTCTGGATCGAAAGACCGGCGACGTTGCGGGAGAGGTCTTCGAGGTTCTGCGAGCCGGTTCGCTGGATATCTTCTTCAGTCTGCGCGTTAACCGAGAACGGCACGTCCTGAAGGGACTGCGCCCGTTTCGTCGCCGTCACGATAATTTCGTCGGTGCTGTCCTGCGCCGAGGCCGTCCCCGCCGTCAGCGCCAGCGCCGCGGCCGAGCCGAACAGCGCGATTGTCGTCTTTCTCATTGGTCTACTCCCTGATTTCGCGCCGCTGCCCGCAGCGTTAACCAACAAGACACCATGATTGGGGCCGCTATCGCCAGCCATGCGGCGCTGAATGCGCTTTATTATCTGATGCTTGTGGAGCCAAAGGCACACTCGCCCGAGAGGGGCGTTCAAGGTGTTGGCCGAAGCGGCTAATCTCGCGCGATGTTTGACTAAAAATTGAGTGCGAGATTGGCGGGCAAACTGACCCCGCGCCGGACCCAGATGTCCCAGTCGGCCGAGCCGTCGACCTTGCG
>DNZB01000258.1:0-2187 GCA_003506635.1 Parvularcula sp. | reverse complement strand
GCGATGACGCAGGCGATGTCCCCCTCGGCGAGGATCGCGACTTCATAGCCCTGATCGGCGAGCGCGCGCGCCTTGGCGCCGGCGGCGATCAGCATCGCTGACTGGTCGGCCGGAGTCAGCGGAAAAAGCGCGCGCGCCTCTTCTGTCTGAAAGCGCCCTTCCGCGACCCAGCGCTTGATCGCGCGTTCGGGCGGCTGCACGATCGCAAACGCTTCGACCGTCGCGTCCGGTGCAGCCGCCCCCGCGCGCGCCTGCCGCAGGAATTGCTCCGTCGACTGACCAAAAAGGCCGGCCGCGAGCCCTAGCGCCAGCAGCCCTGCCGCGCCCGACACGGCGATCGAGGCGCGGTCATGGGCGCGAAAAACGCCGTCGTAAAAGGGCGATGCCGTTGAGAACACCGCGAGCGCGGCGGCGAAAGGAAAGACCAGCGCCGGGGCCGCCCCGGCAGCGAGCGCCGCGGCCCAGCCGATCACCAGAAATGCGCCAGCGGCGTAGGCATTGCGAATGTGCTCGCGTCCGCCAAAGATCGCCGCAACCAGCAAGACCATCAGCGCGCCGGGCGCAAGCGGTGCAAAATCGAAGGCGGATACGGACGCCGCGGCGCGCGCGGCGGAAAGCGCCTCCGTCACCGTCGCAGCGCGCGCAGCCGCCATGCCGGGCGCTGCCGCCTCGGCCAGAGCGACGCAAAGCCCCGCTGCGGTGACAGCGGCGGCATAGCGGGTGAAGCCCCGCCGACCCGAAAGAAAGGGACAGGCTGAAAGCGCCGCGACACCGGCGAGGGCGAGGATCGCGCTCGACATCCAGAGAGCGAAGAGGACAAGGCCCGCGAGAGCGCCCTCAAGCCCCGCGCGCAGCCGCGTTTCCTGCGCCGGCGCCGAAAGAAAGGAGATCGCGGACGCCGTCGCCAGCGCGAACGCCGCTTCATGCGGACCCGCCAGCGGCGCAGCGACGAAGGCCGCGGTCGCCGCCGCGAGAAACGCCGCTTGCGCCAGCGAAAACCGCACCGAAGCAAAACAGGCGACAAGGCCCGCCGCAATCAGCGCCGCCAGCGCCTTCGCGCCGAGATGAATGCGCCCCGGCGCCTCGAAAAAGAAATCGGCGCCAAGGAGAAGGACGAGATCGAGCGGCGCTGAAACCGACGGCGCGGGCGCAGCGCCCGACGCCATCGCGCGCGCTTCTGCGATCGGTGCGAGCAAGTCGGCTGCCGGGGCGTAGCTTAACAAGGCGGGCGCTGACAGCGCCGCGACGACCGCAGGCAGCGCCGCCGCCACGGCGACCGTCGCGACGAGCGGCGCTTCCCGCCAGAGATAAAGCGTCATCGTCGCGGCCCGCGCCGCCGGGGCGGGCGCGCGCCATTGACAGGCGTTAGCGTCCTCATCCCGATATCCGGCCTGACCCATCTTTCGTCCCGCTGTGCCGTTTCGGCGCCCGGCTTTGCGGCGGGCGCTTTTAACGGTGAGGAATCGCAAGTCCTCTGCCGCCGGCGCCCGCTTCCCGCTTCGGCTTCGCGGGCGGGCGACCGCGCCCCTGGCGCCGTGTTCGAAATTGCGCCGCGAAGCTGCTATGAGCGGCGGCCATGCGTTCCCTCCTCGGCCAGTCTTTCGATCCAGCAACCCGGTTCGTGCGCCTTGCGCTCGCAGAAAAGGGGCTGCCGGCGCGCTTTGTCGAACGGCGCAGCGACGATCCTGACGGCGATCTTGCGCGGCTCAATCCGGCGTTGACGCTCCCGGTTCTCGTCGACGAGCCGCCGAGCGGGGGCGAAATCGCCGTCTCGCCCGTCGCCGCAATCGCCGATTATCTCGACGAGGCCTATGGCGAGGCGCCGCTGCTCCCAGCGACGTCGGCAGGGCGGGCGGAGGCGCGCCGGCTCCTCTACTGGTTCATCGACAAGTTCGACCGCGAGGTGACGGCCCTGATCGCGAAACCCCGCATCGCCGGCGGGCGCGGGCGGCGCTGGGGCGAACCCGAACCCGTCGCCGCATTTTCAGCGGCGATCGTCTGGCACTTCGATTATCTCTCCTATCTCCTCGAACGGCGTCAGTGGATCGCCGGCGAGCGGATGACGGCGGCCGATCTCGCCGCCGCGGCGGCGCTTTCGGTCAACGATTATTTCAGCCTTGTTCCGTGGGCGGACTTTCCAGACGTTCGCGACTGGTATGCGCGGCTGAAGTCGCGCCCGTCGATGCG
>DNZB01000260.1:3053-6217 GCA_003506635.1 Parvularcula sp. | reverse complement strand
TGCGGGGGCTGCCGCATCCGGCCCTATCCGCGCTTTGAAGCCGCGCTCGACGATGTGACGCGCCTGTCGCGCGGCATGACTTACAAGAACGCGCTCGGCGGCATTCCGTTCGGCGGCGGCAAGGCGGTCATCAACGCAGACCCGAAAACGCAAAAGACCGAATCGCTGCTGCGCGCATTCGGCCGCGCGGTGGAGAGCCTTGAAGGGCTCTATTATACGGCGGAGGATTCCGGCGTCACCGAGCACGATCTCGATATCGTCCGTAAAGAGACGAAATATGTCGCGGGCCTCGCCCGGGCCGGGGAGGGCGGCAATCCCTCGCCCTTCACGGCGCGCGGCGTTTTTCGCGGCGTCGAGGCGGCGGCGCGGTTCAGGCTCGGCCGCTCCAATCTTTCGGGCCTTCGCGTCGCCGTCCTCGGCGCCGGCGCGGTCGGCATGGAGCTTTGCCGATTGCTGCATGAAGCGGGCGCAAGGCTCACCGTCGCGGACGTGAACGCCGCCGCGGTCGATGAAGCCGTCCGCCGTTTCGGCGCCGCCGCGGCCGCGCCGGACGAACTGGTCGCGGCCGATGTCGACGTTTTCAGCCCTTGCGCGCTCGGCGGGGCGATCAACGCGCAATCGATCGGGCGATTGCGGGCGCCCGTGGTCGCGGGCGCGGCGAACAATCAGCTGCTGACGCCGGACATGGACGCGGCGTTGCGGGCGAAGGGCGTTCTTTACGCGCCCGATTACGTCATCAACGCCGCCGGCGTCATTTCGGTCGGGCTTGAAATCCTCGATCAGTGGAACGCTGCGGACCTTAACGCCCGCATCGACCGCATCGGGGATACGTTGACGGCGATCTTCGACCGCAGCGCGCGCGAGGGCCGCCCGACAGGCGAAATCGCCGACGCGATGGCGATGGACGTGATCGCCAAGGCGAAGCGAGCTGCGTAGAGGCGCTCTCTCTTTTCAAAGGGGGGACAGGCGCGCTCTACTCTCCGCTCCCGGAGGACCCCCATGACCGACAGCAGCGACCGCATTCCGCGGGACATGACGAACGACTACACGAAGGAGGCGGCGGAGGCGCGGCGGCGTTTCGCCCGCGAAAAAACCGGCGCGGCGCTCGCGCATGTCGGCGCCTATTCCTTCGACCCTGCGATCCTGCCCGGCAATATCGAGAACTTCATCGGCGCGGCGCAGGTGCCGATCGGGCTCGCGGGTCCGCTCGTCATCGAAGGCGAGCATGCGAGGGGCGCCTTCTACGTGCCGCTCGCGACGACCGAGGGAACGCTGGTCGCGAGTTACAATCGCGGCATGCGGCTCTTGCGCGAGGCCGGCGGCGTCAGGACGACCGTCGTCGAACGCTACATGCAGCGCGCGCCGGTTTTTCACTTCGCGGACGCCCGCGCCGCGCGCGATTTCGGCGCCTTTGTCGAGGCGAACATGGAAGCGATCCGCGCCGCGGCGGAAGCAACGACCCGCGTCGGCAAGCTTTCCCATGTGCAGCAATGGTCGGTCGGGCCGATGCGCTATCTGCGCTTCAACTACACGACCGGCGATGCGGCGGGTCAGAACATGTCCGGCAAGGCGACGCTCGCCGCCTGCGAATGGATCGCCGCGCATTATCCGGGGGCGCCTCGCTTCACGCTGTCAGGGGCGATCGACACCGACAAGAAGCACAGCCACATGAACATGCTGCATTCGCGCGGCGCGCGGGTGATCGCGGAAGCGACGATCCCCGACGCGAATATCCGCGCGCTGCTGGGAACGGACGCCGCAACCTTGTTCCGTGCGCGGCTCGTCTCGAACGCCGGCGGCATGCTCGCCGGCACGGTCAATAACGGCATGCACTCCGCGAACGGCCTCACCGCGCTCTTCATCGCGACGGGCCAGGACGTCGCCAATATCGCGGAAAGCCACGCCGCGATCACCTTTGTCGAGATCTTGCCGAGCGGCGATTATTACTGGTCGCTGACCATCCCGTCGCTGATCGTCGCTTCGTTCGGCGGCGGCACGGGGCTCGCGACGCAAGCCGAGTGCCTGGAGCTGCTGGGTTGTGTCGGTAAGGGGAAAGCCTTGAAATTCGCCGAAATCTGCGCCGCCGTCGCGCTTGCCGGCGAACTCTCGCTCGCCGCCGCGGTCGTCGCCGGCGACTGGGTCGAGAGCCACGACAAATACGGGCGGAACCGGAAGTAAACCTACTCCGCCGGAACCGCGGCCGCGCCCGCCTCAGCGCGATAGCGGGCGCGGATCTCTTTGGCGGTCAGCCCTGCTCCGTTGGGGCGCCAGCCCGGCGGACCGAAGAGGAAGCCCGGCCAGTGACGGATGGAATGGGCGCGCAAATCCGCGAACATTCGTCCCCATTCGTGAAAGGCGACGACGAAAATGTTCGTCGAGCCGACGGGCTTTACAAGGCCGAAGACGCAAGGCTCCTCCGCGCGCTCGGCCTGATAGGTGCCGAACAGGCGATCGAAGACGACGGTGACGCCGCCATAATTGCGGTCGAGATAATCGGCGTTCTTCGCATGGTGGACGCGATGCGCCGAGGGCGTGTTGAGGACGCCTTCAAGGACGCCCAGCTTGCCGATCAATATCGTGTGCAGCCACGACTGATAGAAAAGATTGAGCGCCAGCATGGTCGCGACGGCCTCCGGCGAAAAGCCGATCCCCATCAGCGGCAGGTGAAACAGGTAACCGAGCGAAAATTTGCCGGTCCAGCCGAGGCGATAGGAGCCGAGGATGTTGAGTTCCTCAAGGCTGTGATGAACAGCGTGCGTCGTCCAGAACCAGCGCACTTCATGGCTCGCGCGGTGGAACCAGTAATAGGTGAATTCAAGGAGCACGAAGAGGCCAAGCCAGCTTCGCCAGTCATGCATCGGAATGTCGAACAGCCGCTGCTCGTAGAGGACGACGGAGAGAAATCCGGTGACGCTCAAAGGGATGAGGCCGATGAGCCGCTGGCCGACGCCGATGCCGATCGAGGCGAGCGTCTCTGTTTTCGTGTAAAGCGTCAGGCCGCGTGTCCTCGCCGCCCGGATCTCCCAACCGATCAGCACGAGGAAAACCGGCAGGAAATAATAAAAGAGCGGCCCGTTGATGCCCATGAAAGTCTTCACCTTCGCGCATGCCGTCGCCATCTTCGGGCTTATCGAAGGGCGCGGCAAGAGGCGTGTAAGGCGGCG
>DNZB01000260.1:2144-2691 GCA_003506635.1 Parvularcula sp. | reverse complement strand
TCACCATGAAAGAAGACATCGTCATTTCCGGCATGGCGCGCACGGCCATTGGCAATTTTCAGGGGGCGTTCACCGGCGTTCCGGCGACCGCGCTCGGGTCCCACGCGATCAGGGCGGCGCTCGGACGTGCGAATGTCAAGGCCGACGCCGTTGAGGAGGTTCTGATGGGCTGCGTCCTGCCCGCCGGGTTGGGCCAGGCGCCGGCGCGCCAGGCCGCGCTCGGCGCCGGCCTGCCGAAGTCGGCGGGCTGCGTCACTATCAACAAGGTTTGCGGCTCCGGCATGAAGACGGTGATGATGGCGGCGGACGCGATCGCCGCAGGCTCAGCCGACACGATCGTCGCGGGCGGCATGGAATCGATGACCGGCGCGCCGCATCTTCTCCTCGCCGGGCGCAGCGGCATAAAATACGGACACGGACAAATCTTCGACCACATGGCCTATGACGGCCTTGAAGACCCTTACAGCAAGCACGCGGCGATGGGGGTCTTCGCGGAGAAATGCGCGCGCGAATGGCAGTTCAGCCGCGAAAGTCAGGACGAATTCGC
>DNZB01000260.1:0-1775 GCA_003506635.1 Parvularcula sp. | reverse complement strand
GGCACGGTCGAGGCCGCGAAAATCCCCTCGCTCAAGGCCGCCTTCGAAAAAGACGGCACGGTGACGGCGGGCTCCTCCTCCGCGATCTCTGACGGCGCGGCCGCGCTCGTCATCCAGCGCGGGAGCAAGGCCGGACAAGCGGCCGCGCGCATCGTCGCGCATGCAACCCACAGCCAGGAGCCTGAATGGTTCACGACGGCGCCGGTCGATTCGATCCGGCGTCTGCTCGACAAGGCCGGCTGGTCCGTCAAGGACGTCGATCTTTTCGAGATCAACGAGGCTTTCGCGGTCGTCCCTATGGCGGCGATGCGCGAACTCAAAATCCCCGCGGAGAAAGTAAACATCCACGGCGGCGCGATCGCGCTCGGCCACCCGATCGGCGCTTCGGGCGCGCGCATCATCGTGACGCTTCTCAATGCTTTGAAACAGACCGGCGGCAAGCGCGGCGTCGCCAGCCTCTGCATCGGCGGGGGCGAAGCGACGAGCCTCGCGGTGGAGCTATTGTAGCAAGCAGCCCGGAGGCGCCGACGCCGCTTCGGGCAAGGCCGGCGCCGCTGCGGTTTCGCGCGCCGGGGCAGGGCGCCCCCTGGGCGGCGCCCGCCGGCCGCCCTGCGACATTCTGTCATTAACCATCTAAGTTGTTGATCCGTATACGAAACAAAAACCCGTCCCACCCCTTCCACGCGGCCTTATGATGGCAATTGCAGCGAATGAAGGACGGATCGGCGGATGATGGCGGGAAATACGAAGGGCGAAGGCGGCGGCCGCAGCGCGGCGCGTCTCGACGGCGTATCAGGCGGCGCTGAAGAAGGCGCCTTTTCAAAGGGCCAAAAGGCGCCTTTTGCGGCTGCACCCCGCAAGGGAATTGGAATTTTCAGGACTCGCCCGGCTCGAAAAGGCGCCCTTTCCGCGCATGAAGGGGCGGCCTGATGAAAACCTACACGTCGAAAGAGGCGAGCCGGCGCCTCGCAGCGGTCCTCAAGGATGCGCAGGTCTCGCCAGTCGTCATCGAACGGCACGGCCGGGCGCGCGCGGCGGTAGTGTCGATGCGGCGGTTCGAACTTTGCGAGCGATTGCTGCGCAACGCCCTCGATGCAGCGGCGGTCGATGCGCTGCACGGCTCGCTTGAGGCGGCGAAAGACGGCAAGCTGAAAACCGCGGGGCGCCTCCGGCTCATGGCGCGCTCGATGGCGGGACTGGGCAAATGAGCGGAGGGGTTCGAAGCGCAAAATCGGCGCGGTTTGACCCCCTCGGGAGGGGCGCGGTAGAGCCGTCGCGAAACCTTGGAACATGAGGCCGACGATGGGCGCAGCCAGCAAGCAAGTCTTCAAATGGGAGGACCCGCTCTCTCTCGAAACGCAGCTGACGGACGAGGAGCGGATGATCCGCGACGCCGCGCGCGCCTTTTGCGACGACAAGCTGGCGCCGCGCGTGCTGATGGCGAACCGGCAGGAGCGCTTCGACCGCGAGATCATGACAGAGCTCGGGAGCCAAGGGCTGCTCGGCGCGACGGTCTCCGAAGAATATGGCGGCGGCGGCGCAAGTCACGTCGCCTATGGACTGATCGCGCGCGAGGTCGAGCGCGTCGATTCGGGCTATCGCTCGGCGATGTCGGTGCAATCCTCGCTCGTCATGTATCCGATCGAGGCGTTCGGCTCGGAGGAGCAGAAAAAGAAATACCTGCCGAAGCTGGCGAGCGGGGAATTCGTCGGCTGCTTCGGCCTGACGGAAGCCGACGGCGGCTCCGACCCCGGCGCGATGAGGACGCGCGCCGA
>DNZB01000085.1:6119-6664 GCA_003506635.1 Parvularcula sp. | reverse complement strand
TTCCTGCCGATCGTCGCGGACGCTGAAGCGGGCTTCGGCGGGCCCTTGAACTGCTTCGAGATCATGAAAGCTTATATCGAGGCGGGCGCGGCCGGCGTTCACTTCGAGGACCAGCTCGCGTCTGAGAAGAAATGCGGCCATCTCGGCGGCAAGGTTCTGATCCCGACCAAGGCGCATGAGCGGAACCTCAACGCCGCGCGCCTCGCCGCTGATGTCTGCGGCGTGCCGACCCTCATCGTCGCGCGCACCGACGCCGAGTCAGCAAAGCTCATCACATCGGACGTCGATGAGCGCGATCACCCCTTCATCGACTTTGACGAGGGCCGCACGCCCGAAGGCTTTTACCGCCTGAAAGAAGGAACGGGCGTCGACCACTGCATCGCGCGCGGGCTTTCCTATGCTCCCTATGCGGATCTGATCTGGTGGGAGACTTCGCATCCCGATTTGGGCGACGCCAAGCGCTTCGCCGAGGCGATCCAGAAAGCCCATCCCGGCAAGATGATGGCTTACAACTGCTCGCCCTCGTTCAACTGGGAAGCGAACCT
>DNZB01000085.1:630-5787 GCA_003506635.1 Parvularcula sp. | reverse complement strand
ACGCTCGCGGGCTTCCACGCCCTTAATTACGGCATGTACACGCTCGCGCACGGCTACAAGGACCGCGGCATGGCGGCCTATTCGGAGCTTCAGCAGGCGGAGTTCGCCGCCGAGAAGATCGGCTATGAAGCGACGCGCCACCAGCGCGAAGTTGGAACGGGCTATTTCGACCTCGTCGCGGTGACGCTCTCCGGCGGCCAGTCCTCGACGACGGCGATGTCGGAATCGACCGAGACGGCGCAGTTCAAGGCGGCGGAATAAGACCGCCTCGAAGGCCCGAGGTTCCAGGGAGGAAACGAAGGCCGAGCCGCCCCGCGGGAAATCGCGGGGCGGTTTTTTCTTTGCTTTCGCGTTATGGTGGGGTCTCGAACCGCGAGGGAGGTGTTGGTGGCTGATAAAATGACGCGAGTTATCGCCGCTGTGGTCGCCCTCTTCTGCGCCGCATGCGCTTCAACGTCGCAGACCTCGCCCGCGCCGCCGCTGCTCGCCGCCATCGACGGCGATTATTTTCGCTGGGAATCAGCGGCGCTCGGGCGTGCGCTCCACATCTATGTGAAGCTTCCCGAGGGGTATGACCCGGCGGCGACCTATCCGGCGGTTTATCTGCTCGACGGGGATTCGACCTATCCGCTGCTCGCGCCGACGCATCTTTTCGTCGCGTTTGACGAGCCTGTGCCCCCGGCGATTATCATTGGTATCGCTTATGGTTCATTCGACCGAAAAATGGGAAACATGCGCCATGTCGACTTCCGCCCGCCGGCAGCCGTTGCGCCCGGAAGCGGAGCGGCGGCGTTCCAGCGGTTTCTCGCCGACGAGCTCATTCCGGAGATCGAAAGGCGCTACCGCAGCGACCCTTCGCGGCGCATTCTCGTCGGCCAGTCGCGCGGCGGCGCATTCGTTCTATATTCGGCGCTCACCGCGCCTGATCTTTTCTGGGGCCGCATCGTCAGCAATGCGAGCCTCACGCCCGGCGAGGAAATATTCTTCGGGCCGCCGCCCGCGGCGGCGCGCGATGACCTCAAGCTCTTCTACGCCAGCGGCGAACGCGACCGGCCTGAATATCGCGCGCCGGCCCTCAAATGGTTCGCTCATTG
Source organism: Parvularcula sp. (assembly GCA_003506635.1). GTDB lineage: Bacteria > Pseudomonadota > Alphaproteobacteria > Caulobacterales > Parvularculaceae > Amphiplicatus. The sequence continues at coordinate 4,693 of DNZB01000085.1, read as the reverse complement.
GGACGCGGCGCCGGAAAAACCATGGTCGCTAAAACGGTGACGATCGAGAACGGCGTCCACGCCGCTTCGCTTGGCGAGGTCTACCGACAGGGAATGGTCTGGCTGTTCCGCCCAAAGCCCTGAGGGGTGCCCATTTGACCGTCCGCATAGGGCGTCTTTGCAATTGGGCTTGACAAAAGCACTTTTTTTTACAAAGTACATTGTGCGGACCTAACCGGGCCCGCCCAAAAAAGGAGAAAACAGCTGATGACCCACGCATTCGCCGCCAGCGCCGCCGCTCTGGCCGTATTCCTGACAGGACTTCCCGCCTTTGCGGGTGATGTCCGGGTGACCGTCAGCGGCGTTCGCGCCGCCAATGGCCCGCTCTATGTCGGCTTGCAGACCCGCGAGCAGTTCATGCAGAACGCTGGCAGCTATGGCGAGATCGTCGCCTCGCCGGCGCCCGGCGCTGTTTCCGTCACGCTGCATGGCGTCGCGCCGGGCGAATATTCCGTTTCGGTCTGGCATGACATCGATGGCGACGGCGTTTTCGACATGGGACCCGACGGCAAGCCGATTGACGGCTGGGCGATGATCGACGGGGCGTCCTTGCGAGGCGCGCCGACCTTTGATCAGGTCAGCTTCAAGAAGGAAGACGCCAGCATCGCGATCGACGTCGATATGATCTACGCGGATTGATGACCAAGGATCACGCCAACGAGACAGCGGCGCAGGTGCATGAGGATGATCTGCGCCGCCGCGCCGCCGACGACCTCAAGGCGGCGCGCACCCTTGCCGAGGCCGGCCGGCGCGCGCCGCTGCTTGGCGGGGAAATCTATGTCATCTGGGGACTGGCGGTCGCCGCCGCCCTGCTCGTCCAATGGGCGATCGTCGTCAGGCTCCTCGACCTGTCGCCATGGGCGATTCCAGTTTCGTGGTTTGCGCTGACAGGCGCTGCCGCGCTTGTTTCATCGCGCTTCAGGGCCGCCCGCCTGACGCACCCCGGCGCCGCCGGCGTCGGCAACACCGTATCCGGGGCGGTCTGGCGCGCCGCGGGGCAGTTTCTTGGCGTTTTCGCGGTCACGCTTTTTGCCGCCGGCCTTGCGTCGCCTTTTGACGCCGACGCCAGCGGCGGCGAGCGCGGCCGCTGGATCGCCGCCGGATTTGCAATGTTCACCCCGGCGAGCTTCGGGGTCTATGCGATCGCGATGGAAGCTTCCGCCGCAGCCGCGCAGGCGCCATGGCTGCGCAATTTTTCGCGGCTCTCCTTCGCCGCGATGGCGGCGACGGTGGTGACGGCGGGGACGCCCATTCAGCATTTGATCGCGGCCGCAGGCGTGATCACCAGTCTGGTTCTGCCCGGCGTCCTGATGATGCGGCGCGCGCAAGGAAAGTCCGATGACTGACGAAGCCTCCGGCTTCGACTATCGCCGGATTGACGATGTCATCCATGGACGGGTGCGTCTTGCTGTGATGGCGTATCTGTCCGGGGCGATGGCGGCCGACTTCAACGAATTGAAGGCGCATGTCGGGGGCACCGACGGCAATCTGGCGACGCACCTTCGAAAGCTGGAAGAGGCTGGTTATATCGACGTTGAAAAGCGTTTCGTCGGGCGCAAGCCGCAGACAATTCTCAGAATGTCGCCGGCGGGTCGCGAGGCGTGGATCGCCTATCTCAAGGGACTTGAGACGATGCTGGCGCTGAAACCGGCCGGCGGGGAATGACGTCGAAAAATCAAAAGGCGCCGGCGATCCCCGGCCGGCGGCGAGCCTCGCCGCGGACGCCTTTCGGGCGTTTGCCTTTTTCGGCTGTCGGCGCCTCGTATTTTGCGAGCGCCAGCGGCGTGAAGCGCGCCGCGAAGGCCTCAGCCTCGGCGACCGCTTCGGGCGCCAGAGCCGCCCTGAGGCCCGGAACCAGCGTCTTCGGCAACTCCTTATAGCCGTAGAGGTCGGCCGTCGGATTCTTTTCATAGACAAGCGCCCATTGCAGCGCCGCTTTCGGATCGTGCATCGCGTTCGCCGGCGCGGCCATGTCGAGGACAAGGCGGCGCTGCGCGCGCGCATTGCCGGCATAGGCCGCGCGCGTCAGCCAGAACCGCGCCTCTTCGCGGAAGAGCGCGGTTTCGGTCGGTGTCGCTCCTTGCATTTCAAGAAGACATTCGGCGAGCTCGTGCTGCGCGGCGTCGTTGCCCTCGCCCATCGCGGCGACGACACGGAACGCGGGCGCGGCGGCCGCGCAGCCCTTTTCCTCCCGCGTCCGGCGAGCAAAAGCGGTGAGGCGCCCGGCGCCGTCCTGATGAACGGCCGGTTCTTCAGCCGGGCGCTCGCTTTCCGCCGGGTCGATTGGCGGCGCGCCCGGCGGCGGCGCCGGTTGCGCCAAAGCGGGGCGGACGGCGGCGAGCGCCGCCAAGGCGAGCGCGACCCATGGAGCTTTCATGACAATCGAATCCCTCATCGCCCCCGCCGGGAAGCATAAACGAACCGCGCCGGAAAATCCGTCGAAATTATTTTTGACGCGGCGGAGGAAATCGCGCCGCGGCATCGCTCTTGAGGCGGTCCCGCGCGCAGTGCCGGAACGCCCGGCCGCGCAAATGCGATGAAGACGGCGCCGCGGACGATGACGCCCCCGTCTTCCGCGGCGTCTACCGCTCAGGCGGCGTCGCCCTTGCTCGCGTCTTCACCGCCGTGTCGGGAAAATCCGAAAAGACGCCATCGACGCCAAAATAGAAAAATTGATGCATCTCTTCCAATGCATCGATCGGGACATCTCCTAAGCCGTCTGAAGGATCGCGGAGGTAAAACATTTTCGAGACGAACATCGGCCCGCACTCTTCGCCCTTCAATTCGAATTCTCGGCAAACCGCGGCCTTTCTCAGCTTCGTAATGTCACGCTGATCCACCGCTTCGTTCCGGAATGTCCAAGGGTGCACGCTAAGCCCTTTCAGATGCGCGTCTTCAACAAATGAAAAGTCGCCCGGCGGCTGATTGATGATCACCCGCTTGTCGGGGCCAACCCCGTCCGCATACGCAGCAATCTCCTCCAGAAGAATATTCGAACCGGCGCCGGGCGCCTTCTCGTAAACAAGCTGTACGAGCTTCGCTGTCGTCTTGCCTTTAAGGCGCTTCAAAATCTCCGGCTCGAAGGACTGGATGAACACCGGCCCCGCGTCGAAGGATTGAAGCGCGGCGAAGAGCGGGACTTCGAAATCATGGCCGATCGAGGCAAAGAACGCGGGGTGCTTCGTTTCCGGATAGACGCCGACCGGGCGGCCTGCTGCCTTCGACTTGCGCGCGACGAGCGCGAGCATTTCGGCGAAGGTCGGGATCAGGAATTTGTCGTCATGCTCTTTTGAGCGCCCAGGGAAAGGCTGGCGCGCGCGTAAAGTCTTCAACTCCGCGAGCGTGAAATCCTCAACCCACCAGTCCTCGCGCGGTTCGCCCGATGGGTCGGCGTTGGGGCGCCGGCGCGCAGCGAATTCCGGCTTGTCGGCGACATTTGTCGTGGTCGACAGATTGCGGTCGTGCCGCGCGACGAGGACGCCGTCCCTCGTGAAGACGAGATCGGGCTCGATGACGTCGGCGCCTTGGTCGATGGCGAGCGCATAGGCTTCGAGCGTGTGTTCGGGGAGGTGACCGCTTGCGCCGCGGTGGGCGATGATGAGCGGCGGCTTTCCGTCGAGCGTCGGCCATTTCACGGCGGTCTCCTTTGGCGACGCGCATGCCGCGAGCAGCGCCAACAACGCAAATACGACCCGTCGCATCGGCGCTCGCCTTCGTCTCGCGCGAGGTCTATGCTGCCCGCAAGTCAAGCCACGAGGCAAGCGATGACCGAAGCCGACAAGCTCGAAGCCGAGATCATGGAAAAGGCGCAAAGGCTCGCCGCCCTGCGCAAGGCGGAGCCGCCGATTGAAATCGGCGACTACGCTCTCCAGACCGAAGGCGGCGAGACGACGCTGTCGGCGCTCTTTGGCGGGCGCGAGCAGATGCTCGTCATTCATAATATGGGGCAGGCCTGCCGCTACTGCACGCTGTGGGCGGACGGGCTCAACGGCCTTGTCCCGCATCTTGAAGACGCGTTCGCGCT
>DNZB01000085.1:0-286 GCA_003506635.1 Parvularcula sp. | reverse complement strand
GGCGGCGGCCCCTACATGAAGGAGCAAGGCGAGATGATGGGCTACGCCAACTGCCCGGGCGCGGTCGTCTATGAAAAGCGCGGCGAAAAAATATTCCGCCGCGCGCGCACCGGCTTCGGCCCCGGCGATCTTTATTCGCCGATGTGGCACCTCCTTGCGCTCGCCGGCTTGAGCGAAAGCGAGTGGACGCCGCAGTTTCACTACTGGCGCCGGCCGGCCGTAATGGAGGACGGCGGCGCGAATTTGAAGGATTGAGCGCGTCCCAACTTCCCCGCTCATCCCGGCG
>DNZB01000093.1:3500-7938 GCA_003506635.1 Parvularcula sp. | reverse complement strand
TTCCAGTCGTTCGACTCGAACAAGACTGCGGCGAATGTCGACGCCAATGACGACTGGCGCGACATTCGCGGCGGCTTCCGGACGGACTTCGACCTCAGCGCCCGCGACGCCTTGATGATGACCGGCGAGGTGTCGTTCATCGACGCTGGCGAAACGCTCGACGTTCCGTTGCTTGCAGCGCCCTTCCTCGAACGCCGCGATGCTGAGATCGAACGCACCGGCGCGCATATTCTGTCGCAGTGGACGCGCGATCTCGGGGACGGGTCGGAGATCGCCGTGCAAGGCTTCATCGACTATTCGGACATCCGCATTCCGCAGGGTCAGGAAAAGCGATTGACGCTCGACGTGACGGCGCAGCATTCGTTCGCGATCGGCGCCAGCCACGATCTCCTCTGGGGCGTCGGCTTCCGCAACATCAGCGACGACATCACGAATAGCGAGTTCGTCTCCTTCGCCGACACCGAGCGCTCGCTGCAGATTTTCAGCGGCTTCGTGCAGGACACGTTCAAGGCGTCCGAGACGCTCGACGTCATTCTCGGCGCGAAATTCGAGCATAATGACTACACCGGTTTTGAATTCCAGCCGTCGGCGCGCTTTGTCTTCCGGCCGGAAGAAAACCTGACCTTCTGGGGCGCCGTCTCGCGCGCCGTCAGAACGCCCTCGCGCGCCGAAGATGACATCCGCGCCACCGCGGCCGTCATTCCGCCGGCGTTCCCCGGCAATCCCGGCCCGTTGCCGCTTGCGCTGAAATTCACCGGCGACCGCAGCATCGATTCTGAAACGCTGATATCCTACGAGCTTGGCGCGAGACTGCGGCTCGCCGAAACGGCGTCGTTCGACGTCACCGGCTTCTTCAACAAGTACGGCGATCTGCGCGGCTCGCGGATCGGCGCTCCGTTCGTCACGACGACGCCGACGCTCCACGCCGTGCTGCCGCTGGTGGTCGATGAGCTTGTCGACGCCGACACGCACGGCGTCGAAGCGGTGCTCGACTGGCAGGTCGCGCCGAACTGGCGCTTGCAGGCGACCTACGCCTATCTCAGCATCGACGGCGACGTGCCGGTGTTTCCCGATGTCCGGGCGACGCCGCCCGGCGGCGCTGATCCCTCTCACACGGCCAATCTTCGCTCGCTTCTTGATGTTTCGAAGGACCTGAAGCTCGACGCGGCGGTCCGGTTCGTCGACGACCTCAAGGGCTTCGGCATCGATTCTTATGTTGCGCTTGACGCGCGCATGGCCTGGCGCGTGACCGATCAGGTCGAACTCGCCGTGACCGGCCGCAACCTGACGCAAGACGATCACTTCGAGTTCGGCGCCGATCCCTCGTTCTCGACCGTTCCGACGAGCGTCGAGCGAAGCGTCTTCGCCTCCGTGAGCGCGAAGTTTTGAGGGCTGGCCCGATGTTCAAGTCCAACCCCGTAGCGCGCGCGCTGCGAAAACCCGGCCTTAAATGGCTGCGGGCGCTCGCGGCCGCCGTAATCGCGTCGTCGGCGTCTGTTCCGGCGACCGCGCAAACATCGCAAGCAGACTCGGTCGACGCGCTCCACGCCGCGTTTCTGTTCAACTTCGCAAAGTTCACCACCTGGCCGACGGTCAACGACCTCGACACGTCGATCAAGTTCTGCGTTCAATCGGGCGCGATCGGGCAAGAAGCGTTCGCCGGCTGGGGCAAGAAACGCATCCAGAACAGGCCCGTCCGCGTCGCATTTTTCTCGCAGTTCACCGAAAGCGACCTGCAAAATTGTTCGATCCTGTTCTTCAGCGAGCCGCCGCAAGGCGCCGATATGAAGTGGCTGGCGGAAGTCAGCGCGGCGAACAACACGCTGATGGTCTCCGACATCGAGGGTTTCAGCGCACAGGGCGGGCATATCGAACTTTACCTCGCCAATCGCCGCCTGCGATTCAAGGTCAATCTCGGCGCGCTTGAAAAAGCCAGGCTGTCGCTTGGCGCGGGCGTGCTCAATCTCGCCGAGATCGTCAGCCCGACGGGAGCGCCGAAATGACCGCTCCGATGATGAAGCCGCTGGTCGTCAACGACAACAAGCTGACGCTGAAAGTCTCGCGCGAGCCTGATCATGTCGCGCGCTGTCAGCGCCTGCGCTACAAGGTCTATTGCGTCGAACGCGGCTGGTACAACGAGGTTCGCATCTCGAAGGGTCACGAGATCGACGCCTATGACAATCGTTCGAACCATGCGCTGCTGACGCGGCCCGACAATGGCGACCCGATCGGCGTCGTGCGTCTGGTGTTGCCCGCAAATGAGGGTGCGGGGCCCGATCTGCCGATTCAGGAGATCGACCCCAATCCTCTAGATTTCGCCGAAGAAGAGATCGACTTCGCAAGGCTGGCCGAGGTTTCGCGTTTCGCCGTGACGCGCGAATACAAGAACTGGCACCCCGACGGCCCGCCGATGAAGAATGAATCGCGCCAGTCCTCGGAAAAGCGGTTCTCGCTGTTCTCGGTCATGCTGATGCGGGCGGTCGTGCTGATGTCGCGGCAGAGCGGCGTCACCTGGCTTTGCGCGACGATGGAGCCTGCCTTGATCCTTCACCTTGCAAGGCTCGGCATCAAGTTCAAGGCGCTCGGCGAACCCAAGGAATATCACGGCCTTCGCCAGCCCTGTTACGCAAAGCTCGCGCGCATCGACGAGGAAATGCGCGTGCTGCGTCCGGACGTTCACCCGATGGTGTTCGGCGACTGAGCGTGACGGGCGCCGGTGCGCGCGCTCTGGCGGTTTCCCTTGTTCCGCCGCCGCCGAAAACCATCGGCTTCGGCGTCGATTTCGTGCACAGGCGAATGGCGGGCCGGGAGGACGTTTCGCAAGCGGGACAAACCGGCCAGTCGCGGAGCCTCTTGCGCTCGGGCCAGAATAACCCGCCTTTAAAGCGCTTCGGCCTAGTCTCTTGCCTGGGCGCTGGCCCCGACCCTTGGGTTCGGAGGCCGGCTGCCCATATTGAGGCGGCGCACCCGGCGGGGCCCTATCGTGGTCTTGCCCGAAACCTGAGTTCGAACAGAGAGTTCCATGAAGGATCCCCACGACATTTACATGAATACGCTGGTGCCGATGGTCGTCGAGCAATCGAGCCGCGGCGAGCGCGCCTATGACATTTACTCGCGCCTCTTGAAGGAGCGGATCATTTTCCTGTCAGGCCCGGTCCATGATGGGGTTTCGACCCTGATCGTCGCCCAGCTCCTGTTCCTTGAGGCTGAGAACCCCAAGAAAGAGATCGCGTTTTACATTAACTCCCCCGGCGGCTCGGTTTCGGCCGGACTCGCGATGTATGACACCATGCGCTACATCCGCCCGGCGGTCTCAACCATGTGCATCGGCATGGCGGCGTCGATGGGATCGCTCCTTTTGACAGCCGGAAACAAGGGGATGCGGTTCTCGCTGCCGAATTCCCGCATCATGGTTCACCAGCCCTCGGGCGGCTTCCAGGGCCAGGCTTCCGATATCGAGCGGCACGCCCTCGACATCATCAAGATGAAGAAGCGCCTGAACGAGATCTATGTCGAACATACCGGCCAACCCTATGAAGTCATTGAGAGAACGCTCGACCGCGACCACTTCATGTCGCCGGAGGAGGGGGTGGCGTTCGGCTTGATCGACAAGGTGCTCGACAAGCGTCTGGCCACCGAGGAACAGGCTTGAACCCGCGTTAACGGTTAGCGGCCGGGTGAAAACGCGGCTTGATAGGCGGGTTGCGGTTGTGGTCGAATGCCGTGAATTGTCTGGAACGACGAGACTGGCGGCGGCGTTTGGCGCAGATCGTGCACCGCCGGGCAGGTTCCGAAGGGCGGGCCCCGTGCGGCGCGTCTTGCCGGAATCGCCAGCCTGGCGCGCCACGGCGCGGCGGGCGCCCTGAAGGAGTGGTAAGAGCGTGAGCAAAGTGAGCGGGAAGAGCGGCGGCGGCGACGGCAAGAACACTCTCTATTGTTCTTTCTGCGGCAAGAGCCAGCACGAAGTCCGGAAGCTGATCGCCGGCCCGACGGTATTCATCTGCGATGAATGCGTCGAACTTTGCATGGACATCATTCGCGAGGAATCGAAGTCCTCGCTCGTGAAAGCGGGCGACGGCGTTCCGAGCCCGCAACAGATTTCCAAGGTGCTTGACGATTACGTCATCGGCCAGAAACAGGCCAAGCGCGTTCTCGCCGTCGCTGTTCACAACCACTACAAGCGCCTCAACCACGCGACGAAGAACAACGACGTCGAACTGGCGAAGTCGAATATCCTGCTGCTTGGACCGACGGGCTCCGGCAAGACGCTGCTCGCGCAGACGCTCGCCCGCATTCTCGACGTGCCGTTCACGATGGCCGACGCGACGACGCTGACAGAGGCGGGCTATGTCGGCGAGGATGTGGAAAACATCATCCTGAAGCTGCTTCAGGCGGCGGACTATAATGTCGAGCGCGCGCAGCGCGGCATCGTCTACAT
>DNZB01000093.1:2308-3167 GCA_003506635.1 Parvularcula sp. | reverse complement strand
GCGTGCAGCAGGCGCTGCTCAAGATCATGGAAGGCACCGTCGCCTCGGTGCCCCCGCAGGGCGGGCGCAAACATCCGCAACAGGAATTCCTGCAAGTCGACACGACGAATATCCTGTTCATCTGCGGCGGCGCCTTCGCAGGCGTTGAACGCATTATCGCAAGTCGTCAGGCGGGAACGTCGATCGGCTTCGGCGCCAAAGTCGCCTCGCCCGACGACCGGCGCGTCGGCGACGTCTTGAAGACGATCGAGCCGGAAGATCTCTTGAAGTTCGGCCTCATCCCGGAATTCGTCGGTCGCTTGCCGGTCATCGCGACGCTTGAAGATCTTGACGAGACAGCGTTGATCCAGATTCTCACGCAGCCCAAGAACGCGCTCGTCAAGCAGTATCAGCGACTGTTCGAGATGGAGGACGTGAAGCTGACCTTCACCGAGGACGCGAAGTCAGCGATCGCCAAGAAGGCGATCCTCAGGAAGACCGGCGCGCGGGGGCTTCGCTCGATCATGGAGGGCATCCTCCTCGACTCGATGTTCGAACTCCCGTCGATGCAGGGCGTCGCCGAAGTCGTCGTCAACGGCGAGGTCGTCGAAGGCCGCGCCAAGCCGCTCCACATCTACGAGGACCGCGGCAAGGAACTCCTCGAAGTCGACGCCAGCGCGTAATCGAGTTCCGGCCGGGCCGACTGGTTTGCGGCGCCCCCGATGGGGCGCCGTTTTTCTTCAGCGCCTGTTAGCGCAGCGCCGGTAAGGTTTATGGGTTGAAACCCGGCTGCGGCGCGCCACATAGTAGCGGCGTTCGTCGCTTTGCAGGCGGCGCGTTGCGGCCGCCTGGAGCGATGGAGAATCCTCGCAGTCCCCGG
>DNZB01000093.1:1532-1993 GCA_003506635.1 Parvularcula sp. | reverse complement strand
GAGGCCCTTTTTGGTCAAGGATTGTTGATGTCTGATACCGCGAAATATCCCGTTCTTCCGCTTCGCGACATCGTCGTGTTCCCGAGCATGGTGATCCCGCTCTTCGTCGGCCGCGATAAGTCCGTCCGGGCGCTCGAACATGTGATGGAGAACGACAAGAAGATCCTGCTCGTCGCCCAGAAAGACGCCAGCGACAACGATCCGAAGCCGGAAGGCATTCACAGCGTCGGCGTCGTCGCGACGGTGTTGCAGCTCCTGAAGCTGCCGGACGGCACGGTGAAGGTGCTGGTTGAGGGCGAGGCGCGCGCGCGCGTCCTCAAATTCACGCGCCTTGACGACTATTTCGAAGCGGAAGCGACGATCCCGCCGGAGGAAGAGCCTGACGACGCGGAAATCGCGGCGCTGCGCCGTTCCGTCGTTTCGCAGTTCGAATCCTATGTGAAGCTCAACAAGCGCGTGCC
>DNZB01000093.1:1035-1211 GCA_003506635.1 Parvularcula sp. | reverse complement strand
GTCGCCTCGCATCTCAACATCAAGATGTCGGAAAAGCAGGAGCTGCTTGAAATTTTTGACATCGGCGACCGCCTTGAGCGCGTTTACGCGCTGATGGAAGGCGAGATGAGCGTCCTCCAGGTCGAGAAGAAGATCCGCAACCGCGTCAAGCGGCAGATGGAGAAGACGCAGCGCGA
>DNZB01000093.1:0-739 GCA_003506635.1 Parvularcula sp. | reverse complement strand
CGATCCAGAAGGAACTCGGCGAGGGCGATGAGGCCCGCGACGAGGTCGCCGAGCTTGAAGACCGCATCAAGAAGACAAAGCTCTCGAAAGAGGCGCGCGCGAAAGCGGAGGCCGAGGTCAGGAAACTGCGGCAGATGTCTCCGATGTCGGCGGAATCAACGGTCGTCAGGAACTATCTCGACTGGATGCTGTCGATTCCGTGGAACAACAAATCGAAAATCAAGCACGATCTTGAAAAGGCGCAGGCGATCCTCGACGCCGACCACTACGGGCTCGACAAGGTCAAAGAGCGCATTCTCGAATATCTCGCCGTGCAAAAGCGGATGGGAACGCTGAAGGGGCCGATTCTCTGCCTCGTCGGCCCTCCCGGCGTCGGCAAAACCTCGCTCGGCAAGTCGATCGCCTCGGCGACGGGCCGCGAATTCGTGCGCGTCAGCCTCGGCGGCGTCCGCGACGAAGCGGAGATCCGCGGGCATCGCCGCACCTATATCGGCTCGATGCCGGGCAAGATCATTCAGTCGATGAAGAAGGCGAAAAAGTCAAACCCGCTGTTCCTGCTCGATGAAATCGACAAAATGGGCCAGGATTTCCGCGGCGACCCGTCCTCGGCGCTGCTCGAAGTGCTCGATCCTGAGCAGAACGCGACCTTCGCCGACCATTATCTCGAAGTCGATTACGACCTCTCCGACGTGATGTTCATCACGACGGCGAACAGCCTCAATATGCCCCAGCCGCTCCT
>DNZB01000226.1 GCA_003506635.1 Parvularcula sp. | reverse complement strand
CCGTTCGTCAGGATCGGGCTTTCAAGCGCGAAAACGTCGGTCTGCGTTTTGTCGGACGCAAGGATATTGCCGAGGTTCTTGAAACGCGTCGTAAGGCTCATCACGCCCGCTTCGCGCAAGGGGTCGATCGGCGGATTCGTCACCTGACTGAAATTCTGCCGGAGATAATGCGACAGCGGCCGGTATTCTTCGGAGAGAACGGCGAGCGGGGCGTCGTCGCCCATCGACCCGACGGGTTCCTTTCCCGTCTGCGCCATCGGCCGCAACACGAGATCAAGGTCCTCGATCGTCCAGCCGGCGGCGCGCTGGCGGCGCGCCAGCGCGTCGGGCGGGAAGAGGCGATCCTCCGGACCCGGACCGATTTTGGGTTCAAGCTCGACGACATTGTCGAGCCAATCGCGATAGGGATGCTTCGCGCTGAGGAGGTCGAGAATCTCCGTCTGCTCGTAGAAGCGGTTCTCTTCCGTATCGAGCGCGATCATGCGGCCCGGATCGAGCGCGCCCTGTTTGACGACCTCTCGCCCGCCCAAGGGGCACATGCCCGTTTCCGACCCGACCGCGAGCACGCCGTCCGCCGTGAGCGCATAGCGCAAGGGTCGCAGGCCGTTGCGATCGACGCCTGCAAGCGCCCAGCGCCCGTCAAACGCGCAGATGGCCGCGGGACCGTCCCAGGGCTCCATCACCGCGTTCGAGTAGGCGTAAAGCGCGCGCCAGTCTTCTTTGATGACGCCTTGCTGTTTCTCCCACGCCTCCGGGATGAGGAGCGTCTTCGCCATCGGCCCGGAGCGGCCGGCGCGCACGATCAGTTCGAACGCCTGATCGAGCGCGGCCGAATCCGACGAGCCGGGCTGGATGACAGGCTTCACCGCCTCCTGCTGATCGCCGAAGGCGGCCGAGGCCATGCGAATCTCATGGCTCTTCATCCAGTTGATGTTGCCTTTCAGCGTGTTGATCTCGCCGTTGTGGGCCAGCATCCGGAAGGGCTGGGCGAGGCGCCATTCGGGGAAAGTGTTCGTCGAATAGCGCTGATGGAAGATCGCGATCGAGGAGATGAAATTCGGATCGCGAAGGTCGGCGTAGAACCGGTCGATATCCGCCGCGAGGAACATCCCCTTGTAGATGATCGACCGCGCCGACAGCGAGGAGATGTAAAGTTCCTGATGCCCGGCCTCGCGCGCGCGCCGTTCGATCCTTCTACGGATCAAATACAGCGCGCGTTCGAGGTCGTCGGTCTTGCGGCCGCGAAGATCGCAGAAGAGGATTTGTTCGATTTCCGGCCGGACAAGGCCGGCGCGAAGCCCAAGGCGCGAGGGATCGACCGGCGCCTGACGCCAGCCGTAGACGTTGAAACCGTCCTTGATGATCTCGGATTCGACGATCGATCGGCAGGCGTCCTGTGCGGCGAGATTGGTGCGCGGCAGAAAGATCATCCCCGCGCAGAGATCGGGCGCGAGCGGCGTTCTGCCCATCCGCTCGACATAAGAGCGGAAGAGCGTCTGCGGGATGGAGACAAGGAGGCCGGCGCCGTCGCCGGTCTTGCCGTCCGCCGCAACGGCGCCCCGATGCCAGACGGCTTTGAGGGCCGCGATCGCCATGTCGACGATGTCGCGCCGGGGCTTGCCGTCGATCGCCGCGACGAGGCCGACGCCGCAGGCGTCATGCTCCGAGATCGGATCATAGGCGCCTGCGTCGATGAGGACGCGGCGGCGGCTGAGATAGGTGTCGATCGGGTTCGTCATGGCGGACGTCTTACTCGGCCGCGACCAGCGTGACTCGGTCCGCTGTCACGCGCACAACGATCTCCCGCGCGGCGTCGCGGCCGTCCTTGATCGCCCAGACAACGAGCGAGGCGCCGCGCACGATATCGCCCGCCGCGAATACGCCCGGCAACGAGGTTTCAAGCGCGCCGGGGCGAACGCGCAGCGTTCCGCGCGCGGTCACTTTAAGGCCCGGCTCGCCGAACATCGCGGGCAGGTCCTCCGGCTCGAACCCGAGCGCGGTGATGACGAGGTCGGCGTCAAGCCGGAAGAGGGACGCGGGATCGGCTTCAACGCCGGCGCGGCCCGAGGCGTCGCGCGCGCCAAGACGCGTGCGAAGAGCCTCGACGCCGCGAACAGCGCCGTTTTCGACGACCAGTTTCGCCGGCGCTGAGACCCATTCGAAGACGACTCCTTCTTCCTCCGCATGCGTCGTTTCACGCGCTGAGCCAGGCATGTTGGCGCGGTCGCGCCGATAAAGGCAGGTGACGCTCGCCGCGCCCTGGCGCACGGCGGTGCGGACGCAGTCCATCGCCGTGTCGCCGCCGCCGATGACGATGACGCGCTTGCCCTTGGCGTCGAGCGCCGCGGCGTCAGAAGGCGTTTCGCCGAAACCGCGCCGGTTGGACGCGGTGAGAAAATCGAGCGCGGCGACGGCGTGCGTCTCGCCGGCAATCTCAAGCGCGCGGGGCCGGTAGACGCCGGTGGCGATCAGCACCGCGTCGTGGCGCGCGCGCAGCGCCGCAAGAGCCACGTCGCGTCCAATCTCGACCCCGAGGCGGAACTCAACACCCGCCGCTTCAAGCCTCGCGATCCGGCGCGCGACGACGGATTTTTCAAGTTTGAAGTTCGGAATGCCGTAAACGAGAAGCCCGCCGGCGCGGTCGTAACGGTCATAGATCGTCACCGTGACGCCGGCCTTCACAAGCTCTTCCGCCGCCGCGAGTCCCGCCGGCCCCGCGCCGATGACGCCGGCGCTTCGACCAGCGTCCTTGCCGGCGACGATGGGCCCGACCCAGCCTTCAGCCCATGCCGTCTCCGTAATTTGCTGCTCGATCGCGCCGATCGTCACCGTGCCGTGCCCGGCCTGCTCGATGACGCAGGCGCCTTCGCAGAGGCGGTCCTGCGGACAGATGCGCCCGCAAATTTCCGGCATCGAATTCGTCGCAGCCGAGAGCGCGTAGGCTTCCTTAAGGCGCCCTTCGGCGGCCAGGCGCAGCCAGTCCGGAATATCGTTCGTAAGCGGACAATGGCTCTGGCAAAACGGAATGCCGCACTGACTGCATCGCGAGGCTTGCGACCGCGCTTCGCCCTTCGTAAACGCGCCGTAGATTTCGCCGAAATCGCCGCGCCGGACGCTCGCGTCGCGTTTCGGCGGCGTCTTCCGCCCGAGTTCGGTGAAGGACAGCATCGGCTTTCCGGCGCGGCTCCCAAAGCGCAAGCGCACGGCGCGCGGGACGTGCGCGCCGAACTTGTCGCCTTCGAACGCTAAAGGCGACAGGTGCGGCCGCGCAAGCGCCATTTGTTGCAACTGCGAAGATTTTTCGGCGAAACTTGGCTGATTCGGCTAATTTCTTTAACACCTTTGAGAACTTCGCGCGCTCTGAGGCGTGGCGGCGGCGTTTTATGCCTTGATGATTTTGCCCGAAAAATCAGCCGCTTAGCCCTCCGACGCCCCCGCCGGACGCATCGCCGGCGAGGGTCTTCCTTACACGGATGAAAGACAGGCGTGCGCAAATTTCCTGTTGACGGGAAAAAATTTCTGCGGCTAGAACGCGCGCAAGCTCATCAAGACCAGCCGAGGGACAGGCCCTTAGACGCTGGGGCAACCGCCGGAATGCGCGACCCGCAGTTCGGAAAGGTGCCAAATCCTTCGAAGCGCGCGCTTCGAGAGATGAGTCGGAATGGCGGCCTTCGCGGCCGCAATCCGATGGGTCTCTGCGATTTTCCTGATGCGCGACGCGAGAAAGCAGAGGCCGAAACCATGTCCGCCGCTCTCGATGCCCGATTTTTCGACGCCGCGCCGCCGGGCGCGCACGGAGCCGGTTCGTGCGTCGACGTCAGCGTCATCCTGCCCGCCGATTTCAGGCTGCAGTCGGGCGAGAAATTGTCGAAGCCGGAACTGCGCCTGCGGCTTTTCGGGCCGGACGATGGGCGGGCGAGCGTCGTTTCAGGCGGGATATCCTCAGGCCGCGAGGTCGCCGACGGCGCCGGCGCAAAGGGGTGGTGGCGCGACGTCGTCTTCCCCGGCGGACCGATCGATACGGCGGCGACGCGCGTCATTGGCTTCGATTTCCTGCCGAATGCAGGCGAGACGGCGCGCACGATTACGACAGTCGATCAGGCGCGCGCGCTTGCCTTCGCGCTCGATGCGGCTGGCGTTTCAATGCTCAGTTGCGTCTCCGGCGCTTCCTATGGGGGCATGGTCGCACTCGCTTTTGCGGAGCAGTTCCCCGAGCGCCTTGAAAAGCTGTGTGTCATTTCCGCCGCCGATCGCCCGCATGCGGCGGCGACGGCGCTGCGCGGCATTCAGCGGCGCATCGTCGAATTCGGTCTGAAAGCGGGCGACGCGCAAGCGGGCCTTTCGCTCGCGCGCCAGCTCGCCATGACGACCTATCGGACGCCGGAGGAATTCGAGGCGCGCTTTCCGCACCGCCCCGGCGTGGCGGCGGGCGATCCATACGCCGTGTGCGACTACCTCATCGCGCGCGGCGACGCTTATCAGATGTCGCCGGAGCGCTATGTGACGCTGTCGGACTCGATCGACCGCCACGCCGTCGATCCCCGAAGAATTCGGGCGCCGGCGCTTTTCGTCGCGGCGACGAGCGACCGCCTCGTTCCCGCCGCTGACATCATGCGCCTCGCGCGTGCGGCGCCGAACGCCCGCTACGCCGAATTTTCATCGCTCTACGGCCATGACGCGTTCCTGAAAGAACCCGTCGCCGTCGCCGCGCTTCTTCGCAGCTTCATCGAGAAAGACTGAGCCATGCCGATCAATCTGTACGCTGAAACTATCGCTGCGACCGCCGGCGTCGCCGCGGACCGCGCCTACAACGCCGTTTCGCCGCCGCTTCATCTGTCCGCGACCTATGGCTGGCGCGACCCCGAAGAGAAGCCGCAATTTGACTATTCGCGCTCCGGCAATCCGACGCGCGCTGAACTCGAACGCGCGCTCTGCGGTCTTGAAGGCGGCGAGCGAGGCGTCATCACCGCGACCGGCATGGCGGCTGTCGATCTTGTCCTCAACCTCGTCAATCCCGGCGACACAGTGATTGCGCCGCATGATTGCTATGGCGGCACGTTCCGACTCCTCGCGGCGCGCGCGCGGCGCGGGCATTTCGCAGTCGAGTTCGTCGATCAGACGGACGCCGATGCGCTCAGCGCAGCGCTCGCCAAAAAACCCAAGCTCGCTCTCATCGAAACGCCAAGCAATCCGCTCCTTCGCATCACCGACCTCGCCGCCGTCGCCAGCGCCGCGAAAGCCGTGGGCGCCGTCGTCGTCGCCGACAACACGTTCCTGTCGCCCGCGCTCCAGCAGCCGCTGGCGCACGGGTGCGATATCGTCGTCCATTCGACGACAAAATACATCAACGGTCACTCCGACGTCGTCGGCGGCGCCGTCATTGCGGCCGACGCGGGCCTCGGCGAGGAGCTTGCCTGGTGGGCGAATTGTACGGGCGTCACCGGCGCGGCTTTTGACAGTTTCCTGACGCTGCGCGGACTTCGCACGCTGTTCGCTCGCATCGGGCGCCAGCAAGAGACCGCGGGCGAAATCGCAGCGGCGCTCGCCAATGATGCGCGCATCGCCCGCGTCAACTATCCGGGCCTCACGTCGCATCCCGGTCATGCCTTGGCGAAGCGCCAGCAGAAGGGATTCGGCGCGATGCTGAGCGTCGAGTTCGCCGAAGATGTCGATGTGCTCGATCTCTTGCGCGGGCTTTCGATCTTTACGATCGCAGAATCACTCGGTGGTTTTGAAAGCCTCGTCTGCACGCCGGCGACGATGACGCACGCCTCAATGACGCCGGAAGCCCGCGCAAAGGCCGGCATCGCCGACCGTCTCGTTCGGTTTTCAATCGGGCTTGAACATCCGAAGGACCTGCTTCGGGACATCTTCGCAGCGCTTGACGCGGTGAAGGCGTCGGGCGCGTCGAATGTCTCAGCGTTCCGAAAATCGGGGGAAGTCAATGCGCGGTGAGTATGACAAACGGCCGGCTGACGCCGTAGTCCTTAAATTCGGGTCGTCCGTCCTGCGCGACCCATCCGACCTGCCGCTGGTCGCCACGGAGATTTACCGCCGCCGCCGCGGGGGCAAAAAAGTCGTCGCCGTCGTTTCCGCCTTCGCGGGCGAGACGGACGCGCTGATCGCGGAAGCCGCCAGCCTTGGCGGCGCGAGATCGCGGCACGCGCCGCGCATCATCGCGCTCGGCGAGGAGCGCAGCGCCGCGCTGCTGGCGATCGCTTGTGAGAATATCGGTCTTGATGCGCTGGTTCTCGACGCACGCACCCTGATGCTGGGCGCGGGCGGACCGATCGACGACGCGCACCCCGATATTATTGATGCGACGCTCCTTGAAGCGGCTCTGGCGGCGCGCGATGTCATCATCGTGCCGGGCTTCGTCGCGCTTGGCGCGACGGGCGAGCCTGTGCTTCTCGGCCGCGGCGGGTCGGACCTGACCGCTGTCTTCCTTGCGTCGGCGCTCAGCCTTGGCGAAACGACGCTGATAAAGGACGTCGACGGCGTTTATGACCGCGATCCGAATGCCGATGCGGGCGCGGCGCTGCGGTATTCCGATCTCAGTTGGGGCCGCGCGCATCTGGTCGCGGGGAAGCTGCTGCAGCCCAAGGCGATCGACTTCGCCGCGTCGCATGAGGTCGCGATCAAGGTCGAGCGGCTGAACGCCGGCGCCGGCACGCGCGTTTGCGCAATTTCGGCGCCGCCGTCAAAACCCGCGCGCCTTGCGCCGATGCGCGTCGCGGTCGCAGGACTTGGCACGATCGGCGAAGGCGCGGCGCTGAGGATCGCCGCTGATACGCATGATTACCGGCTCGCCGGCGCGCTCGTGCGCAACGCGGCCAAGCGCCGCCTCGACGCCTTTTCCGCGGCGGTTGTCGCCGATCGCGCCGAGACGCTGCTGGCGACCCGGCCTGAGGCGATTGTCGAGGCGCTGCCCGATGGAGCGGCGGGACGCGCCCTCATCAGGGCCGCGCTTGAAAAGGGGATCAGCATCATCACCGCCAACAAACAGGCGATCGCCGGCGAGATGGCGGCGTTCACCAAACTCGCTGCGCAGCGCGGCGCGCAGTTTCGCTATTCGCCCTCGGTCGGCGGCGGCGCGCCGCTCATCGAGACAGCGGCGCAAGCTGCGAGCGCCGGGCGCATCACCAAAATCGAAGCGGTGCTGAACGGAACCGTCAATTTCATTCTGACCTCGCTCGCCTGCGGCGCGCCCTTCGCCGAGGCGGTGCGGCGCGCGCAGATCGCCGGCTTCGCCGAGCCAGATCCTTTCGCAGACCTTTCCGGCGCTGATGCGCGCGCAAAGATCGCAATCCTTTCCTTCGTCGCGTTCGGCCGCGAAATCGCGCTCGATGCGATCAAGGTCGAAGCGCTGACCGCGGATAAAGCCGCAGGCTTTGCGCAAGCGGGCGGAACCGTCAAACAGCTTGCGACCCTTGTCGATCGCGGCGGCGCGCTGTCGGCGCAAATCAGATTCTCGCGCGTCGATGACGACCCCTTCTTCAGCGGCGTTGAGTGGGAGGCGAATGCCTTGCGCGCCGTGACCGATGACGGCCGCATCTTCGAAGCGCGCGGCAAGGGCGCAGGGCGTAAGCCGACAGTTGAATCGATTCTCGCCGATCTGGGCGATATTCGGCGCGCCAAACTCGCAGGCGCCCTGCCGGAGGCGGCGCTCGTTTGCTAAGGTGAGGCGATGGAGACTGAAAATCGCACCGCGCATCAGACGCTCGCGCGCGCGCGCCGGATTGTCGTCAAGGTCGGTTCCGCGCTCTTGTGCGGAGCTGACGGCGTGCGGGCGGCGTGGCTTTCCTCCCTCGCGGGCGATATCGCGATGTTGCGCGGAGAGGGCCGCGAAGTCGTCGTCGTCACCTCGGGCGCGATAGCGCTAGGGCGCAGGCGCCTGCGACTCGACGGTCCGTTGCGGCTCGATGAGAAGCAGGCGGCGTCGGCCGCCGGACAAGCGGCGCTCGTTGAAGCCTGGCAGGCCGCCTTCGCGCCGCATGACATCGCAGTCGCGCAAATTCTCCTGACGCTTGACGACACCGAGGACCGGCGCCGCTATCTCAATGCGCGCGCGACCTTCGCGACGCTTCTCGAACTCGCGGCGTTGCCGCTGGTCAACGAGAACGACACGATCGCCACCGCCGAAATCCGTTATGGCGACAATGACCGGCTCGCCGCGCACGCCGCGCAGATCGCCGGCGCGGAGCTTCTCGTCATACTCTCCGACATCGACGGCGTTTACGACGCCGATCCGCGGCGCGACGCGACGGCTCGCCGCTTGCCTTTGATCGAACATATCGGCCCCGACATCATTGCGGCGGCGGGCGGCGCGAATGCGGGCGCGGGCGTCGGGTCAGGCGGAATGGCGTCGAAGATCGCCGCCGCCGGGATCGCCGCCGCAGCGGGCGCCGCGACGATCATAGCGCCGGGTACGGAGGATCACCCGCTGAAACGCTTGCTTGACGGCGGTCCGTCGACGCTCATCCTCGCGGCGACTACGGCCGAGAAAGCGCGCCGCCAGTGGATCGGCGGGCGCCTGAAGCCGCAAGGCGAGATCCGGATCGACGCCGGGGCGGCAAAGGCGCTCCTTGGCGGGGCGAGCCTTCTGCCCGCCGGGGTCGTTTCCGTCGCCGGTGAGTTTCAGCGCGGCGACGCGGTGCTCGCCGTCGCGCCTGACGGCGCCGCTGTTGCGCAAGGTTTATCCGCTTACGGCGCATCGGAGCTGCGGCTCATCGCCGGCAAACGCTCCGACGAGATAGAAAAGCTGCTCGGCTATCGCCGCCGCCCTGCGGTGATCGAAAAGGACGATCTGGCGCTCAGAACGGCCGCGCCATGAGCGACGTGCTGCGTCATGCGATGCTGGAGACCGGGCGAAAGGCGCGCGCGGCGCAGCGCGCGCTTGCGGCGGTCTCCGGCGAGGCGCGGGCGGACGCGCTCGACGCTGCGGGGCGAAGGATCGCGGCGCATGCGGATGCTCTCCTTCGCGTCAACGCCGGGGACTGCGCGCGCGCAGGCGGCGAAACGCCCGCGTTCCTCGACCGAATGAGGCTGACGCCGGAGCGCATCGAAGGGATTGCGCGCGCGGTGCGCGACGTCGCGTATCTGCCCGATCCCGTCGGCGCCGTCATCAAGGAATGGACGCGGCCGAACGGCCTCAGGTTTCAGCGCATCCGGACGCCGATCGGCGTCATCGCCGTCATTTTCGAAAGCCGCCCTAACGTCACCGTCGACGCCGCGGCGATCGCGATCAAGGCCGGAAACGTCGTCATCTTGCGCGGCGGCGCGGAGTGCTTGTCCTCGAACGCGCTGCTAGCACGTCTCATGCGCGAAGGTCTTGCCGAGTCGGGCCTGCCGGCGGACGCCCTGCAATTCATCGATACGCCGGACCGCGCCGCGGTTGGTCATCTCCTGTCGGGGCTCTACGGCGCGATCGACCTTGTCATCCCGCGCGGGGGAAAATCGCTGGTGAAGCGCGTGCAGGATGATGCGCGCGTCGCGGTCCTAGGCCATCTCGACGGCGTCTGCCATGTCTATCTCGACCGCGACGCCGCTATAGAGACGGCCGTCGCCGTCACGCTGAATTCCAAGATGCGGCGCACCGGCGTCTGCGGCGCGGCGGAGACGCTCTTGATCGACCGGGCGCGCCTCGCCGACCTCTATGCGCCGGTCGCCGAGGCGCTGAAAGACGCCGGCTGCGCGCTGAAGGGCGACGCCGCGATCCGATCGCTCGACCCCTCCGTCGAGGCCGCGAGCGAAGACGATTGGTCTACGGAATATCTGGCGCCCATCCTTTCCGTCGCCGCGGTCGACGGCGTTGCGGGCGCGGTCGCCCATATCGCGCGCTACGGAACCAGCCACACGGAGACGATCGTCACCGAAAACGCCGCGACGGCCGATCGCTTTCTCGCAAGCGTCGACAGCGCCATCGTCCTCCATAACGCCTCGACCCAGTTCGCGGACGGGGGCGAATTCGGCTTCGGCGCCGAAATCGGCATCGCGACCGGGCGCCTCCACGCCCGCGGCCCGGTCGGCGTCGAGGAACTGACCTCGTTCAAGACCATCGTGCGCGGGACGGGGCAGGTTCGGCCTTGACTTGTTAACCAATGAAGCAATTTTCTCAGCGTGGCATTTTCTGCTAGGTTCTTTGGCCTTTTACGCTACTTTGACGAAAAAAATTGCGCCGCTTGCGATTTTTTGCTTGTCGGCGCGGAATTTCTCAGGGTATGCGTATCGCCCTGCTGAAACCCACCGGGTCCCGGACGCCATGTTCCCCTTGCCTGATCAGAGCCTGACGGAAGGAACCGCGTTCGCCGCCGCGGCTTCTCCGCTGCTCGCCGGGCTCCTGCTTCTTGGCCTTGTACTTCTTATTCGCACGCCTTCGGGGGCGGCGATGGAACGGGCGCGACGCTAGAAAGCGAAGAGACCTGAAACCACCGCACCGCTCCCGAAAGGGGGCGGTTTTCATTTGCGCCACGGGCTAATCGATGACGGAACAACGCAAGAGACGATCGGACGCGATCACCCGGGGCCCGGCCCGGGCGCCGGCGCGCGCGATGCTGCGCGGCACAGGACTTTTGGACGATGATCTTGAAAAACCCCTGATCGCCGTCGTCAACACCTGGTCGACGGTGACGCCGTGCAATCTCCATTTGGCCGCGCTTGCCGAGCCGGTGCGGCAAGGCGTCAAGGAAGGCGGCGGCGTTCCGATCGACTTCAACACGATCGTCGTTTCTGACGGCATCACCATGGGCGCCGAGGGGATGCGCGCCTCGCTCATTTCACGCGAGGTGATCGCGGATTCGATCGAGCTTGCGGTGCGCGGCCATTCCCTTGACGGCGCGATCATCATGGTCGGCTGCGACAAGACCATTCCCGCCGCGGCGATGGCGCTCGCGCGGCTCGATATTCCGGGCTGCATCTTCTATGGCGGCACGATCATGCCCGGCCGGTGCGAGGGCCGGGACATTTCCATTCAGGACGTCTTCGAAGCCGTCGGCGCGCATGCGGCGGGAACGATCGGCGATGAAAAGCTCGACGAGATCGAACGCGCCGCTTGTCCCGGCGCCGGCGCCTGCGGCGGGCAGTTCACGGCGAACACCATGGCGATGGCGCTGGCGTTTCTGGGCCTAGCGCCGATAGGCGCCGGCGATGTTCCCGCCGTCGCGCCTGAAAAAGCCGAGGAGGCGAGGCGCAGCGGACGGCGCGCTGCGGAATTGACGATCGAGGGAAAATCGGCGCGCCGCTTCATCAACGAAATCTCGCTCCGCAACGCAGCGACCGCCGTCGTGGCGAGCGGCGGTTCGACCAACGCCGTCCTGCATTTGACGGCGATCGCCGCCGAAGCGGGCGTCCCGTTCTCGATCGACCTTTTCGACGAACTCTCGCGCGAGACGCCGGTCATCGCTGATTTGAAGCCGGGCGGGAAATATCTCGCCCGCGACCTTTATGAGGCGGGCGGCGTCGCGCTTTTCGGCAAGCGGCTGATGGAAGGCGGCGCCGTCGCCGACGCGCCGACCGTCAGCGGGCGGACCTTGTTTCAGGAATTCAAGTCGGCGCGCGAAGCGCCAGGCCAGAAAATCGTCTCGACGCTTGACCATCCCTTCAAGGCGACCGGCGGCGTGCGCATCTTGTACGGCGACGTCGCCCCTGAAGGCGCTGTCCATAAAACCGCCGGCTATGGCGACCGCGCCTTCGAGGGTCCGGCGCGCGTCTTTGACAGCGAGGAAGCGGCCTTCGC
Source organism: Parvularcula sp. (assembly GCA_003506635.1). GTDB lineage: Bacteria > Pseudomonadota > Alphaproteobacteria > Caulobacterales > Parvularculaceae > Amphiplicatus. The sequence continues at coordinate 4,313 of DNZB01000226.1, read as the reverse complement.
CGCCGTCAACGCGCGCAGCGTCAGGGCGGGCGATGTCGTCGTCATCCGCTATGAGGGCCCGAAAGGCGGGCCCGGCATGCGCGAGATGCTGGGCGTCACTGCGGCGCTCGCGGGGCAAGGTCTCGCCGGAAAGGTCGCCCTCATCACCGACGGGCGCTTTTCCGGCGCGAGCCACGGCTTCGTCATCGGCCATGTGTCGCCGGAAGCGGCGAACGGCGGGGCGATCGCGCTCCTCAAGAACGGCGACATCATCCGTATCGACTCTGAAAGCCGCCGCATCGACGCCGACGTCGACTGGGCGGCGCGGCGCGCCGCCTTCATTCCCCGCGCACAGATGAGAATGGGCGGCGCCTTCGACAAATACGCCCGCCTCGTCTCATCCGCGTCGAAAGGCGCGGTCACAATTCCTTCATCCGCTGACTGAACAAGGGCTGGTCATGAAACTCTACGCCGAACAGGACGCCAATCCCGCCGCCGTCAAATCCGCGCCCGTCGCGGTCATCGGCTACGGCAGTCAGGGGCGCGCGCATGCGCTCAATCTGAAGAATTCCGGCTGCGCGGTGATCGTCGGCCTCAGGAAGAACGCGCCCACCGCGGAAAGGGCGCGCGCCGACGGGCACGAAGTCGCGAGCGTCGCCGACGCGGTGCGTCAGGCGAGGCTTATCGCGATCCTGACGCCTGACATGTCTCATGAGAAAATCTTCAAGGAAGACATCGCGCCGAACCTGAATGATGGCGATGCGCTTCTCTTTGCGCATGGGTTCACCATTCTATACGGCCGCGTGCAGCCGCCGAAAAACGTCGACGTCATCATGGTCGCGCCAAAAGGGCCCGGCGAACTCGTCCGCCGCGAATATGAGAAAGGGCGCGGCGTTCCTTGCCTTTTCGCCGTTCATCAGGACGCGACGGGCGCGGCCAGGGAACGCGCCCTCGCCTATGCGAGCCTGATCGGCGGCGCGGCGGCGGGCGCGATCGAGACGACCTTTCGTGAGGAGACCGAGACCGACCTCTTCGGCGAGCAGGCCGTGCTCTGCGGCGGCGCGACGGAACTTGTGATGGCCGGCTACGAGACGCTGGTCGACGCCGGGTACAAACCGGAGGTCGCCTATTATGAGTGCCTGCACGAATTGAAGCTGATCGTCGATCTTCTCTACGAAGGCGGCGTCGCCAAGATGCACCAGTTCGTTTCGGAGACGGCGAAATACGGCGATCTCGTTTCCGGCCCGCGCGTCGTCAACGCCGAGACGCGCCAGCGCATGCGCGAAGTGCTGACCGATATCCAGTCCGGCGCCTTCGCGCGCGACTGGATTCTCGAAAATCAGGCCGGCAAGCCGCGCTACGCGCAGCTTCTCGAAAAAGACCTCGCGCACCCGATCGAAAAGACCGGCGCGGAACTCCGCGCACGGATGGCCTGGCTGCAGCCCGGCGCGAACACGAATGACGCGTGAGTCGATGAGCGGGGCACGCGAGGCATCCTTCCTGACGCGGCCTAAGGGGGCCGCTCCTCAGGATGAAGGAATTTCTCCTGAGGCGAAGAAAGACTTCATCCTGAGGAGCCCTGCGCAGCAGGGCGTCACGAAGGACGCGCCCCAGGAGCCGTGCGCCGAAAAGGCGGCCACCCGCACCGGCGCTGAAATCCTCCTTGACGCGCTGGAAGAGCAAGGCGTCGAGGTGATCTTCGGTTATCCGGGCGGCGCCGTCCTGCCGATCTATGACGCGCTCTACAAGCGCGACACGATCCGCCACATCATGGTGCGCCATGAACAAGGCGCCGCGCACGCCGCCGAAGGCTATGCGCGCTCGACCGGCAAAGTCGGCGTCCTGCTTGTCACTTCCGGGCCCGGCGCGACCAACGCCGTCACCGGGCTTACCGACGCGCTCCTTGATTCCATTCCGCTTGTCTGCATCACGGGGCAGGTGGCGCGGCCGCTGATCGGCACTGACGCTTTCCAGGAATGCGATACGGTCGGCATCACGCGCAGCTGCACAAAACACAACTATCTCGTCGCCTCCGCGCACACGCTGGCGACGGTCGTGCATGAAGCGTTTCATCTGGCGCGCAACGGCCGCCCGGGCCCGATCGTCATCGACATTCCGAAGGACGTTCAGTTCGAAAAAGCGCTTTACACCGCGCGCGCCGACGCGCGGAAAAGGAACTGCGTCGTCACGCCGCCGGTCGATCGCGCGAAGATCGAGCAGGCGGTCGATCTCATGCGCCGCGCGCGCCGGCCGATCCTCTACACCGGCGGCGGCGTCATCAACGCCGGGCCGAAAGCGAGCGAGGCGCTGCGCGCGCTGACCGCCGAAACCAATTTTCCTTTGACCTCCACTTTGATGGGTCTCGGCGCCTATCCTGCTTCCGGCGCGAACTGGCTCGGCATGCTGGGCATGCATGGCAGCCTTGAAGCGAACAGCGCCATGCATGACTGCGACCTGATGATCGCGATCGGGTCGCGCTTCGACGACCGCATCACGGGCCGTCTCGACGCGTTCTCGCCGCAGTCGCGGAAGATCCATGTCGATATCGACCCTTCATCGATCAACAAGAATGTGCGCGTCGATATCGGCGTCGTCGGCGACGCAGGCGCCGTAACAGAAGCGTTGCTGGCGGAATGGCGCCGCCGGAATGCGGCCGCCCCCCACGACGCCGCCCGTCTCGACGCGTGGTGGAAGCAGATCGGTCGATGGCGCTCGCGGAAATCGTTCGCCTATCGGAACTCCGACAGGGCGATCAAACCGCAATATGCGATCGAACGGCTTTATGCGCTGACGCGCGGGCGCGACGTCTTCGTCACGACGGAAGTCGGCCAGCATCAGATGTGGGCCGCGCAGCATTTTCATTTCAATGAGCCGAACCGATGGATGACCTCCGGCGGGCTCGGCACGATGGGCTACGGCCTTCCCGCCGCGCTCGGCGCGCAGGCTGCGCATCCAGACGCCCTCGTCATCGACATCGCCGGCGACGCCAGCGTCCAGATGACGATGCAGGAAATGTCGACCGCCGCGCAGCACAAGCTGCCGGTCAAGGTTTTCATCCTCAACAACGCTTATCTCGGCATGGTGCGCCAGTGGCAGGAATTGCTGCATGGCGGGCGCTATTCGCACTCTTATTCCGACAGCCTCCCCGATTTCGTAAAGCTCGCCGAAGCTTATGGCTGCGTCGGTCTCAGGGCCGAGACGCCCGCAGAGCTTGACGACAGGATCGCTGAGATGATCGCGGTGAAGCGTCCTGTTCTCTTTGATTGCGTCGTCACGCGGGAGGAGAACGTCTTTCCGATGATCCCCTCGGGCGCGGCGCATAACGAGATGCTGTTCGCGAACCATGTCGTCACCGGCGGCGAGACCGACGAACGCGGAAGAGTCCTCGTATGAGCGCGACGGAACGCGCCGGCTCGGTCTACCCCGTCACGCGCGACGAAGGCGCGGCGGCGGAGGCGATTCTTGCCGTCATCGTCGACAATGAACCCGGGGCGCTGGCGCGCGTCGTCGGTCTCATCTCGGCTCGCGGCTATAATATCGAGAGTCTCACGGTCGCGGAAACAGACGCCCTCAAGCACACTTCGCGGATCACCATCGTGACGCGCGGCACGCCGGCCAAGATAGAGCAGATCAAGGCGCAGCTAGGCCGCATTGTTCCCGTGCGCCGCGTCCTTGACGTGACTAAAGAGGCTGAATGCATCAAGCGCGAGCTGGCGCTCGTCAAAGTCGTCAACGGCGGGGACCAGCGGCTCGAATCGATGCGCCTTGCGGACATTTTTCGCGCGCGAGTCGTCGATACGACGCACGCCTCCTTCGTATTCGAAGTGACCGGCGCGCGCGAGAAGATCAACACCTTCATCGACCTGATGACGCCCCTGGGCCTGAAGGAAGTTTCACGCACCGGCCTCTTGTCGATCCGCCGCGGGATGGAGACGGATTGATGGCGAATCCGCCCGCGGTTTCGCGCCTCCTCCGCCTCCCCCTTGCGGGGAGGTCGAAATTCGCATGGCGAATTTCGGGTGGGGGCAGGCCCTCCGAATTGAGGGCCGGCGCAAGCGCAGGCATCGCGTCCCCCGCCCGAAACCGCTTTGCGGTTTCGGCCTTCCCGCAAGGAGGAGGCGAAAAAGCGCCGCCCAGCCGCCGACTTCGTCGCGCGCGGGGGCCGCTCCCGCGCCGCGCCTGCTGCAACACTCGATCAGGATGCCGACGATGACCCTCGACGCAACGCCTTCCAGAAATAGCGTATTGATCTTCGACACCACCTTGCGCGACGGCGAACAGGCGCCGGGATTTTCCATGTCGACCGACGCCAAGCTGATCATCGCGCGCGCCCT
>DNZB01000217.1:2910-6016 GCA_003506635.1 Parvularcula sp. | reverse complement strand
GCGCGGGCGAGAATGCGCGCCGTCGTCGTCTTGCCGACGCCGCGCACGCCCGTCAGCACATAGGCGTGCGCGATGCGTCCCGTCGCGAAAGCATTGCGCAAGGTGCGCACCATCGCCGCATGGCCGATGAGATCGTCAAAGTTCTGCGGCCGGTATTTCCGCGCGAGAACCTGATAGGGGGCGGAGGTCATGAGCTGACTTAAGCCGCGAACCCCTCAGGCCGCAAGGCGCGCAAGCCCCTCGTCCAGCGTCACCGCCGGCCGGTATCCAAGCTCGGCCCGCGCCTTGTCGTCGCGGATGATGCAGTCGCGGCTCATCAAATGCGCAGTGAAGCGCGTCACCGGCGGCGGCGTCTTCGATCCGGCGAAGCGATAAAGCGGTTCGACAAGGTTCGCGACCAGGCGCACCACGGGGCCCGGCAACGATTTTTCAGGCAGCGTCACTCCGGCGCCGGCGAGGTAGCGGGTCAGGAAATCGCGGAACCTGACCGGAGGCCCGTCGACGACGAAATAAGCCTCGCCCGCACGTCCCTCAGTGAGCGCAAGGACGATCGCGGCGACGAGATTGTCGATATGCGTCGTCGAGGTCATCGCCGCGCCGCCATCGACCCATAGGAATCGGCCCGCTTCGGCCATCGCCTTGACGGCGGGAAGCAACGTCTTGTCACCCTCGCCCCAGATCATGCGCGGGCGAAGGATGATCGTTTCAAAACCCTGCGCCGGATCGTTCGCTTTCGCGACCGCCATCTCGGCGAGCGCCTTGGTGCGCGAATAGGGAAAGGGCGAGCGCGGCGCCAGCGGACATGTCTCGTCGATATCGACCATGGGCTGGCCGTGGAAGAGCGCAGCTTCGGTGCCGATATGGATGAAGCGCCATGCGCCCGCCGCCTTAGCCGCAGCGAGCAATCGCTCCGTACCCGTTACATTGACGGCGTAGAAGGAATCGTAAGGACCCCATTCCTCGACGAACGCCGCGCAGTGGACGACGGCGCCCGTCCCTTTCAACATCTCCGGCGAGACGGTTTGAAGATCGCCGCGAACGGGCGCGCCGCCTTTTGACGCGATCGCGGCGTCTGACGCTGCCGAGCGCGATAACGCGGCGATCTCATGCGCTCTCGCCAGGGCCGCGATCGCAGCGCCGCCGACAAAGCCCGATCCGCCGGTGACGAAAATCTTCATGGCGCGTGCGCGAGAAAGTGGAAGGCTGAAACGACCCGGGCCGAAACTCGTTACGGCTGCTTCCTTTCGGACCTGACCGGGTTGGCGAGGGGTCCGTCCGCCAGCCTTCCGGGGGCGCTTATCCGCGTCCCGGCGCGCTAATGCAAGATGCGCCGGCGCGGGCCTATGCTGCGGGGTTCAGGATTTCGCGCAACTTGTCCATCACCTCTTCCGGCACGCGCGCGCCGGTGCGCGGGTCCGGCCTTGCCTCAGGCCTTGATTCTGGCTGGGGCGAAGGCGCGGCAGCGCCCGAGGCCGGCCGCCTTACGCCCGACGCGATCGCCAGGATTTCGCGTATTTCGGCCTCCATCGAGCGGCCGCGCCGCGCCGCCCTGATGCGCAGTCCGCGGTGAATGTCTTCCGAAAGATTGCGTACGGTGATTGACGGCATTGCCAGGAGCGCCTGATTTGATGGATATGCTTGGAACGCTTGCAGGCGCAGCATCGCTTGAGAAGATAAAATTTTCCTGAATCGCGAACGACCGGGGGCGATAGATGCCGGCGCAAGAAGCGGCGGGCTTTCCTGAAGTCTGCCTTTTCTCGCATGAACCGCTCGACCGCGCATCGGATGCGCGCGCCGAACCATCGTGGATCGCCGCGCATTTTGACGATCCCTCGACGCTCGTCCTGCCGCTCTGGCGCGGCGACCCCCTGGTGCGCGGCGAGCGCCTTGCTTTTCTAGGCGTCGCGGCGCTCGCGGGCTTTCCGGCGGACGCGCGACGCATTTTTCTGGGGCTTATGAAGGGCGCCGCCTGTTTCGCGGTCGATGCGTCGTTTGCGCCGACGCCGGAGGCCGCGCCCTTCGCCGACCTTGGGGCTTATTTGCCGCTGCGCGAGGCGGCGGGCGTTTTGCCGCCCGACGATCTCGCCGTTGCAGGCGAAGCGCGCTGGCTGTTGGATTGGCACCGGCGCCATCTTCATTGCGCCGTATGCGGAGCGCCGACGCAGATGATGGACGGCGGCGCGAAACGCCGATGCGCGGCGTGCGCGACAGAGCATTTCCCGCGATCCGATCCTGTAGCGATCGTCCTTGCGACGCATCAGGACGCCTGTCTTCTGGGGCGCGGGCCGCATTTCCCGCCAGGATTCCTGTCGGCGCTCGCCGGTTTCGTCGAGGCGTGCGAGACGCCGGAGGCTTGCGCGATCCGCGAACTGCGCGAGGAGGCCGGCGTCGTCATCGACAATGTGCGTTACCAGTTCTCGCAGCCCTGGCCGTTCCCGTCCTCGCTGATGATGGGCTTCATCGCTGATGCGAAGGATCGCGCGCTGGTCCTCGACAGGAAGGAGATCGAGGAAGCGCGCTGGGTCGATCGCGAGACCGTCCGCGCACTGATCGCCGGGGAAAAGCGCGAGGATTTGCGCCTGCCGCCGCGGTTCACGATCGCGCGGCGGCTGATCGAGCGGTGGGCGCAGGACTAGCGCGCTCTTGCCGCCGGATAGACGCCGAGCAGCTTGAACCGCGACGAGAAGAACGACAGCTCCTCAAGCGCCAGGCGCACGTTGGCGTCGTCCGGATGGCCTTCGATATCGGCGTAAAAGAGCGTCGCTGCAAATGAGCCGCCCTGCATGTAGCTCTCTAACTTCGTCATGTTGACGCCGTTGGTCGCAAAGCCGCCGAGCGCCTTGTAGAGCGCGGCCGGAATGTTCCTCACCTGAAAGACGAAGGTCGTGACGATCGGGCCGCCGCGCGGCGGATCGACCGGCTCCCGCGACATCACGAGAAAGCGCGTGGTGTTGTGCCCGGCGTCCTCGACATCGGCTTCAAGAATGTCGAGCCCGTAAAGCTCCGCCGCTTTCGACGAGGCGATCACCGCCTCATGCCGCTTGCCGCTTTCGGCGAGGGCGCGCGCCGCGCCCGCCGTGTCGCCGGCGATCTCCGCGCGGATGCC
>DNZB01000217.1:0-2563 GCA_003506635.1 Parvularcula sp. | reverse complement strand
TTAAGGCCAAGAAGCTGGTGACGGATCGCGAAGAAATGTTCGCCGACGATGTTAAGGTCCGACTCCGGCAACAGGTGATGGATATCCGCGACGCGCCCCGCCAGCGAATTTTCAACCGGGAGCATCGCCCGGTCTGCCCGGCCTTCGCGCACCGCGGCGAGCGCTTCTTCAAAGGTCGGGCAGGGAACCGGCTCGAACGCGGGTGCAAACATTTCGCAGGCAAGGTGCGAATAAGCGCCCGGCTCGCCCTGGAACACGACTTTGCCAGCCCTTGACGACGCTTTGACCACCGTCCGCCCTCATATCTACTGGCCGGCGTTCCTGCCGGAAGGGGCGCGGCGCGGCAAGCCGGACCCCGCGCGGTTAGGCCGCGCCGGCGGCCCGGCCCGCTTTGTTGCGCGCCTTGAAGGGCGCCGGTAGAAAGCGCGCCAAATTCGCCCGCTTCCTGACAGGCTCCTCCATGAAAGACCCGATGTTCTTCAACAAGCTCGCCGGCGCTGCGCTCTCGGCCCTGCTGATCTTTTTCGGGCTGCCGCAGCTCGCGGCGGCGCTGCGCGGCGGGCATCATGGCGGTCATCACGCCGAGGGACACCCCTTCCCGCAATATCCGGTCGCTTTCGCGACGGAAGGCGCAAGCGGCGGCGAACAGGTCCAGAAGTCTGATTTTACAACCCTGCTGGCCAGCGCCGATCCGGCCGCCGGCGCGCGCAAAGCGGCGCTGTGCAAGTCCTGCCACACGGTTGACAAGGACGGCCCTAACGGCACCGGCCCCAACCTTTACGGCGTCGTCGGCCGCCCGATCGCAAGCCATGCGGGTTTCAAGTATACGCCGGCCCTCAAAGACGCGGGCGGCGTCTGGGATTTCGAGCGGCTGCAAGCTTATCTCGAAAACTCGCAAGCCTATATTCCCGGCACGGCGATGGTTCAGAAGTTTCCGAACCCGGAACATCGCGCCCAGATCATCGCTTACCTAAACACGCTCTCTGACGCGCCGCTGCCGCTGCCCGCGCCGGCCGCGGAAGCCGCGCCCGCCGAAGCCGCCGCCCCGGCCGAAGGCCATTAGGGATCTTTGGCGGCTGGAGCGGGCAGCGGGAATCGAACCCGCACGATCAGCTTGGGAAGCTGACAGGCTACCACTACATCATGCCCGCGTGGCGCCGGTTGATGCGGCCCCGCCCCCATTCCTGTCAAGTTCGCTCAAATTGCGACGGGTGGAGAAAATTTGAGGGCCGAAACGCTCGACTGGCCTGGCGAACCTCTCCATGAATCCACGCTGGCGCCCCAGCTTCGCCGGATTTTCGCGCGACAGGGGCGATTGAAGACGCCGGACCTTAAGACGCCGCGCAAGGAGTATGGGATGATGACGATGATGAAACGCGCCGGCCTTGGCCTTGTCGCCGCCGCCGCGCTTGGCCTGACGCCGGCGCTTGCGGGCGACAAGCGCGAGGAAGCGATCGACCTTGTTGAGGACGCCGCCGAGACGCTTTCCTATTTCAGCGCCGACAGCGCTTTCGAGCCTATGTGGAGCCTTGCCGATACGGCCAAGGCGATCGTCATCATTCCGCAGTCGATCCGCGCCGGATTCATCTTCGGCGGCTCCGGCGGCGACGCCGTGATGATCGCGCGCAACAAGGACGGCTCCTGGTCGCAGCCGACCTTTTACGCGATCGGTTCAGCCTCGTTCGGCTTCCAAGCGGGCGCTGAGTTTTCTGAAGTCGTCCTCCTCGTCATGACCCAGCGCGGCATGGAACACCTGTTGTCGACAACGGTGAAGCTCGGCGCGGACGTCTCGCTCGCCGCCGGCCCGATCGGGGCCGGGGCGAAAGCTCAGACAACGGATATTCTCGCCTTTTCGCGCTCGCGCGGCCTTTATGGCGGCCTGACGCTCGAAGGCGCCGTGCTTAAAACGCGCCGCAATTTCAACAAGGCCTATTACGCGGCCGACGTTTCGCCGGCCGAGATCATCTATCAGGGCGACGTCTACAATCCGGCCTCGGCGGCGCTGCAGAATTCGGTCTGGCGTCTCGCCAACAAGGATGCGCCCGCCAGTCTTGCGCCGGCGGTCGCGCCGGCGTCGCAGCCGGCCGATCTTTATGCGCCGACGAACGATCCGACGCAGCCGCGGAATGACGGCTATGAAGATGACGCCGTATGGGGCGCGCCGATCGGCAAGGACGACTGACGCGAATTTGAGCGCTTTTGACGCCCGGCGCTCTTGCCGCGGCGGGCGTTTTTGCGTCTGTTGAGCGGGATAACGACGGGGCGCGTCAATGGCTTACGGCGAAGGGCTTGCGCGATTGCGCGCGGCCGGAAAATTTGTCGACGCGAACCGCGCGCGCGACGGCGCGGCGCGGGCGAGCGTTCCCTTCGACCGGCTCGATACGCTCTGGGTCAACACCGGGACGCTCTGCAATATCGAATGCCGTCACTGCTACATTGAAAGTTCGCCGACCAATGACCGCCTCGCCTATTTGACGGCGGCGGAGTTTGCGCCGTTTCTTGACGAAGCGCGCGCGATGGGGGCGCGAGAGATCGGATTCACCGGCGGCGAGCCGTTCATGAA
>DNZB01000331.1:5790-8470 GCA_003506635.1 Parvularcula sp. | reverse complement strand
TGGGAATAGCACGATGAACGACGCCGCTCCCTCAGAAGCCGCCGGCGCGGAAGCGCTCCATGCCAAGCCGTCTTTGATACGGCTTTACTCGGCGCGCGATCAGCGGCTGGTTCCGATCGAGTACGACCCTGGGCGCGTGCCGGAAGCGATCTGGATCGACGTCCTGCGGCCGAAGCCGGAGGACGAGAGACTTCTTGAAGAAGCGCTTCGGATTGATCTTCCGACGCATGAGGAAATGCGTGAGATTGAAGTCTCGAGCCGCCTTTATGTCGACGGCGATGACGCTTTCATGACCGCTATGGTTCTGTCCCATACGGACGGCGACGACGTCATCAGCGCTCCAATCACTTTTATTCTGGCGGGCCCGCGGCTTGTCACCGTGCGGTATGAGGAGCCTCGCATCTTCTCCAGCTTTCCCGATCGCGCTCAAAAGACTGCGATGGGTTGCGCTGACGCCGACAGCATTCTGATCGGCCTGCTTGAAGCGATTTCGGACCGGCTCGCCGACGTCCTGGAGCGCCTTACGCTGGAGCTTGACGTATTGTCGCGCGAAATTTTCGAGCCGCAGAAAGCCGACAAAAAGAAAGAGCGGCGGCCGAGGAATAGCGAAGACTATCAGCGGATTCTTGAGGCGATCGGACGCAAGTACAAAATGGCCTCCAGCATTCGAGAGAGCCTCGTCACCCAATCCAGAATGGCGTCATTTTTTCTCAACGCGGCGCTGCAACGCAAGGCCGGCAAAGATCTCGCGGCTCGCATAAAATCGTTCGCCCGCGACACGGACTCGCTTTCGGAGCACGTCGATTCCGTTTCGCAAAAACTGACCTTTCTGCTCGATGCGACCTTGGGACTCGTCAATATTGAGCAAAACACGATCATAAAGATCTTTTCGGTCGCAGCGGTGATCTTCCTTCCGCCGACTCTCGTCGCTTCAATTTACGGCATGAACTTCGACTTCATGCCGGAATTGAAATGGCCCCTTGGCTACCCATTCGCAATTTTTCTGATGATATTGTCCGCTGTCATTCCTTACGTCTTTTTCAAGCGGAAGGGTTGGCTTTGAACGATCGCCGGATGGATGCGGCTCTATTTCCGACGCCTGTCCGGCGCGCGGCGATCGGCGGAGGAGATGCGCTCATTCGCGAGATTGAGGCGGCCGCGCTCTCCTTCGCGGACGATGATGCGCTTGGACGCCGTTGGTCGTCTGCGCATGGGTATCCGGGATACACCTCCTACGGGTCTGTTTCTGATCTCGTATCGCGGGCGCCGTGCTTTGCGGCGCTGAAGAAGGCTCTCGACCGGGAAGCCGCGGCGTTTGCGGCGGACCTCGCCTTTGATCTTGGGCGCGCGCGGCTAAAGCTCGATAATATGTGGATCAATGTGATGCCGAGGGGCGGCTTTCACAGCGGCCATATTCATCCGCACAGCGTCCTTTCCGGAACCTATTACGTCCGAACGCCGAAGGGCGCGGCTGCAATCCGTTTTGAAGACCCAAGGCTGCCGATGATGATGGCTGCGCCGCCGCGGCGCGACGATGCGCCGGAGTCGCTGAAGACCTTCGTCTATGTCGCGCCGGAAGAAGGGACGGCGCTTTTCTGGGAAAGCTGGCTGCGTCATGAAGTGGTCCGCAACGATTCGAGGAGGCCGCGCATTTCCGTGAGCTTCAATTATCGGTGGGGATGAAGTCCGGTTCTAATCGCGCACGCCATAGGTCATCATCCGCGTTCCGCTTTTTTCGTCGATCGTCCGGAAACCATTTTGCTGAAGGATAGCCCGGCAGGCCGCGTCCGTGCGCGCGCCGCGCCGCTCTGCGCCGGTGTCGAGCGCGACCGCGCGGACGAGCGGCCAGGCCGCGCCGATCCCTTCAAGGACTTCCGGCTCGGCGCCTTCCGCGTCGCATTTGATGAAGTCGATGCTGGCGAGCCCTTCTTCGCGGGCGAGCGATTCAATCGTCACGGCGCGCTTCCTGATGCGCGGTCCTTCGGCGAAGACGGAGGAGTCCGCCCGGTCGGGCGCGAGCGCGAAATCGACCTCGCCATCCTCATTCCAGACGACCGCGTCGCGCGCGGTTGCGCCCGACACGTCGCGAATATTCTGAAGAAGACAGGCAAAGACCTTCGGATCTGGTTCAAGGCAGATCGTGCGGGCGCCGTAGCGGGCGGCGACAAAGGCGAATTCACCGGCATTGGCGCCGACATCGATGACGACGCCGCCCGGCGCAAGCGCAGCGTGACGGCCGACGCCATATTCCCGCTCGAGCCGGTCAAGGCGGGCTTCCCAGCCTTGCCGGTAGAGCTTCCAGCGCAGGGGCGAGGGAACGGCGACGCGGCGGCCCTCGACCCGCACGAATACGCCTTCGGGCGTCTCCTCCAGCTTGACGCCGACATTCCCGCCGATCCTGAGCGCTGCGAGAAGATGCTGCCGCAAGAGCTTGAGGCGCTGAACGACGGAGAGCTGCAACGGCCATTTCCCCAATACGTTCGGCCGCTATAGGGTCGTGCAGGCGCGGTGTCACGCGCGGACGGGAAAGGATGCTGGCCATGCCCCAAGCGACGACACTCGAGGTGACCCGCGCCGATCTCGCGCAAACGCGCCTTGCAGAACATCGCCTGCCGGCGCTCGCCGACGGTCAAATGCTCGCTAAAGTCGATCGTTTCGCGCTGACCGCCAACAACATCAC
>DNZB01000331.1:0-5469 GCA_003506635.1 Parvularcula sp. | reverse complement strand
GGATGGGGCGTCATTCCAGTCTGGGGCTTCGCAGACGTTATCCAATCGCGCGCCGCGGGCGTCAGGGAAGGCGAGCGGCTCTACGGCTATTTTCCGATGGGCACGCACCTCATGATGACGCCGGGGAAGACCTCGCCAGAGCGCCTCGTGGACGCAAGTGCGCACCGGGCGATGTTGCCGCCGGTCTATAATTCCTACGCACGAGTTGGCGCGGAGCCGGGATATGATCCCGCCCTCGACGACCTTCGCGCGCTTCTCTTTCCGCTCTATGCGACGTCGTTCTGTCTTTACGATTTCCTCGCCGACAACAACTGGTTCGGCGCCGCGCAGGCGATCATCGTCAGCGCTTCCTCGAAGACGGCGATCGGTCTTGCCGCCGCGCTGAAGCAGGACCCGTCGGCGCCGCCGGCCGTCGGTCTCACCTCGGCGCGCAATCAGGCGATGGTCGAGGGCCTTGGCCTTTATGCCGCGGTCGCGACCTATGACGATCTGAAGGCGATCGACGCGGCAGCGCCTGCGGTCATCATCGACATGTCGGGGAACGGCAAGGTGCTTTCCGATCTCCATGCGCGACTTGGCGACAATATGCGCTACTGCTCGAATGTCGGCGTTACGCATTACGAGGACAACCAGATGGGGCCCGGCTTCATCCGGGAGCGCAGCGCGATGTTCTTCGCGCCGGCCCATATCCAGAAACGCGCGAAGGAATGGGGCCCCGGCGTCTTTGACAAGAAGGCGTTCGCCTTCTGGAGGGAGGCCGCGCAAGAAAGCCGGCGCTGGCTGAAGATCGAACGCGCGAAAGGGCCGGCGGCGATGGAGGCCGCGTTTCATCGCGTGCGCAAGGGCGAGGCGCGCCCCGAGGCGGGCGTGATGGTCGACCTATGACGCACGCAGCGCCATCTTGATCGGACCGTCGGCGCGGCCGTTGACGAACTGGTCGACGAAGGGATTGTCCGCGCTGTCAATGTCGCGGGCGCCGCCGCGCCAGATGATGCGTCCCTCGTGCAGCATCGCGATGTCGTCGGCGATCTTGCGCGCCGAGGCCATGTCGTGCGTGATCGAGATCGCGGTTGCGCCCGCTTCGCGTACGCGCTCGACGATGAGATTGTTGATGACGTCGGCGGTGATCGGGTCGAGGCCGGTCGTCGGCTCGTCGAAGAAGAGGATCGACGGTTCCGCGGCGATCGCGCGCGCGAGCGCGACGCGTTTTTGCATCCCGCCCGAAAGCTCCGAGGGCCATAGATCGCCGACTTCCGGGCCGAGACCGACCTTGGCGAGACAATCGGCGGCGCGCCCTCGCGCCGTCGCGCCGAGCTTCCTCTCGCCGTAAATGAGGCGGAAGGCGACGTTCTCCCAGACCCTCAAGCTGTCGAACAGCGCCGAGCCCTGGAACAACATGCCGATCTGGCGGGTGCGGCGCGCGCGATCCGCGGCTGACGCCTTAAGGATGTTGACGCCGTCGATGAAAATTTCGCCGGCGTCCGGCGTGATGATGCCGAGAATGCACTTGAGAAGGACCGACTTGCCGGTTCCCGATGCGCCGATGACGACAAGCGAGGTTCCTGCGTCAAGATCGAGATCGACGCCGCGCAAGACCGCCTTCGCGCCGAAGGACTTCTTCAGGCCACGGATCGAAATTTTCGGGCCCGCGCGCTCCATCTCAAAAGTCCACGAAGAGCGAGGTCATGACATAATTCGAGGCGAGGATCGCGACCGCCGAGGCGACGACCGCCGAGCGCGTCGCTGCGCCGACGCCTTGCGCGCCGCCGCGGCTCATGAATCCATAATAGCATCCCATGACCGAGATGAGAAAGCCGAATACGCCCGCTTTGATGAGGCCGGAGACGACGTCGTCGGCGGTCAGGAACTGGTCGATGTTTCGGACATAGGTCGCGCCCTCGAACTCCAGCGCGTAAACCGCGACAAGCCAGCCGCCGAGAATGCCGATGAGGTCGGCGACGAGCACGAGAAACGGCAGCATGATCGTCGTTGCAAGAATGCGCGGCGCGATCAGGTATTTGTAAGGGTCGACGGCGAGCGTCGACATCGCGTCAATCTGGTCGGAGACGCGCATCGCGCCAAGTTCGGCCGCCATGCCCGAAGACGAGCGCCCGGCGACCATCAGCGCGGCGAAGCCGGGCCCCAGTTCGCGCACGATCGACACGGAAAGAATCTGCGGCAGAAACGTTTCGGCGTTGAAGCGCAGCGAGCCGTCATAGATGTTGAGGGCAAGCGCCGCGCCGGTAAAAATCGCGGTCAAACCGACGACGGGCAGCGAATTGAAGCCGATGCGGATCGCCGCGCCGGCGAATTCGCGCATATAGAACGGACCCGACGTCCAGGCGAATGCGCCGCGCAGCGCAAAGATCGCCATCGCACCGATCGCGGCGACAAGGTCCAGCGTTCCGCGTCCGATGGCGGCGACCGGGTTCATCTAAAGGTCCCCTCAGGGCCCGCCGGCGAAGGGGTCGCCGGCGCGCCGTCAAAAAGGTAGCGGCGCTCAACCCGAACGCCAAGCCCGGCGGCGGTCCGCGACAATCCGCCGACGCCGGTCAGCAATTCATAGCCGATCGTGCCGCAGCGCGTCGCCTGCTCGTCGATCAAAAGGCGTTTACCGAAAAACTCGGCGCGGTCGCCGACCGCGACCGCCTGCGGCGCATCCGTGATGTCAAGCACGATGAGGTCCATCGATACGCGGCCGGCGACAGGACAGATCGCCCCGCCCAGAAACGCGCGCGCGGCGTTCGATCCGGCGCGCGGGAAACCGTCGCCATAGCCGAGCGCGGCGGTCGCAAGGCGCGTGGGCCTTTTGGCGGTGAAGCTTGCGCCATAGCCGACGCTGTCCCCCGCCGCGATCTCGCGCATCTGAATGACGGGCGCCGTCAACGTCGCGACGCAGGCGATCCCCTCAACCGGCGCGTCATGCGGGTTGACGCCGTAAAGGCCGACGCCGAGGCGCAGCATGTCATAACCGTAGCGCGCGCCGAGGAGAGCGCCGCCGGAGGACGAGAGGCTGCGCCGGGCGCCGGGGAAAAGCGCGGCGGCCTCCTCGAAGTCGCGGCGCTGGCGTTCGTTCATGGCGCTCGCAGCGTCCGAAGCGCAGGCGAGGTGACTCATCACGACGCCTACCGCCAGTCCCGCAATCGATCGCGCGGCTGAAACCTCCGTAAGCGGAAGGCCGAGCCGGTTGATGCCGGTGTCGACATGCAGCGCCGCAGGCGCGCCCGGCGCCGCCGACGCCCAAAGTTGCGCCTGCTCGATCGAGTTGAGCACCGGCGTCAGGCGATGCGCGCGATGCGCGGCGACCGTGCCGGGGAAGGGGCCGTTGAACACGTAAATGTCAGGATCAGGACCAATCGCCGGACGAAGCGCCGCGCCCTCTTCAGAATAGGCGACGAAAAACGTGCGGCACCCCGCTTCGGCGATCAGCGTGCGCGCGACCGCCGCCGCGCCGAGGCCGTAGGCGTCGCACTTGACGACAGCGGCGGGTTCGGCCGCCGGCGCCGCCAAGGCAAGGCGCCGGTAATTCGCCGCGATGGCGGCGAGGTCGATGTCGAGGCGGGGATTGGCGGCGTTCATGGAATGGCAAGACCCGGGACGAGGGGCAGCCTTAGGGGGTTTTGAAGGCGCCTCCAAGGCGCGGTCAATATTGCAGGAACGCACGGCGTTCCTCGCGCCATGCGCGCTCGTCGGGCGCTGTCAGCGCGTCAAGATCGGCGGGCGCGGCGGCGTCGTCGTCGACCCATTCGCGCAAGGCCGGGCCGCCATTGATGACGTCGATCGCAAGCTTGCCAGTCTCGTACTCATACGCGAAATCGCGCCAGAGATCATAGGCCGGATAAAGCCGCCTTATCGCCTTGAAGGCGAGCGCTTGAAGGCGCCAGGGCCGGAATTTCTCGTGATCGTAGGTTCCGCCTTCGGTGTGGATCTGCACGCCGGCGCAGAGCCGACCCGCATGTTTGTGAAAGGTCGGCTCGAACCAGCAGTCGCGAAGCGCGCACCCCTGAAGCCAGTGCGGAGCAAGCGCGCGCATTTCGGCGATGACGCGGCGCGCGTCGATATCGGGCGCGCCGAAAAGTTCGAGCGGGCGGGTCGTTCCGCGCCCCTCTGACAGCGTCGCCCCCTCGACCATCACCGTGCCGGCGTAAGCGCGCGCCATGAAGAGGTTCGGCGCATTGGGGCTCGGGTTGACCCAGACGCGGGCCTGAAGCGGCCAGCCAAAGCCGGGCGCGTCTTCGGGGCGCCAGCCCTCCATCGCGATCAGCCGGTAGTCGACGTCAAGCTTCAGTGTACGGATAAACCAGAACCCGAGTTCGCCGAGCGTCATCCCGTGGCGCATCGGCATCGCGCCCGCGCCCACGAAGCTCTCCCAGCCGGGCCGCAGGGTCAGGCCCTCGACCGGGCGCCCTGCGGGGTTCGGCCGGTCGAGAACGAAGACGGATTTGCCATGCCGCGCCGCCGCTTCGAGCACATAGCGCAGCGTCGTGATGAAGGTGTAGATGCGGCAGCCGAGATCCTGAAGATCGACAAGGAGGACGTCGAACGTCTCCATCATCGCATCCGTCGGTCTGCGGACTGTTCCGTAAAGGCTGAAGACCGGCACGCCGTGAACCGGATCGGTGAAATCCGGCGACTCGATCATGTTGTCCTGCTTGTCGCCGCGAAGTCCGTGCTGCGGTCCGAACGCGGCGGAAAGCTTTACATCGCCAAGCGCGGCGAGCGCATCGAGCGAATGGGTGAGGTTTTCCGTCACCGACGCCGGATGCGCAAGCAGCGCGACGCGCCTGCCGGCGAGCGGGGCGCGCAAGGAACTGTCTTCCAGAAGGCGGTCGATGCCGAATTTCATACGCGGCTTTCAAAAGGAAGGCGCGCGATGAAAGCATCGGCGCGGTGAAAATCGGGTTTATCGCCCGTGTGCGCCAGCGCCCAGTAGCTCTTGGCGCCGCCCATGGTCTCGATCACCGCGGCAAGGCCAAGGCGCGCGGATGGTGAAATCAGGAAAGCGCCAAGATCGAACGAGGCCGACACCTCAAGCGTTCGCCCGGTTCGCGCGACCGATATCGCCGGCGCCGCGATCTCTGCATTGGTCATTCCCCGCCGGTAGTCCGGGAATCGATAAGCCGCCCATTGCGAGGAGGGCGAGACGTTGAATTCGAAATAGGCCGCGCCGGCGTCCGGACGAAGGAACGCTTCAAAACAGGTCGTCCGCCACAGGCCGTCCGTCCGCGCGGCCGCTCCGGGCGCGGGAAGCTTCAACCGGACAGCGCCCGTCACCCGCCAGCGAAAGTCCAGCGTGCCGCGGCCCCGCGCGACGGCGGTGACGACCGTCAGCGCAGGAGCGGTCGAGGCAGGGTGCGGGATTAGGCGTAAATGCATGGCGAATTAAAAGCGCTGTTCGCGGCGCTGGTGAATGGGGAAGGGCGATGCGGCCGCACTTCCTCGCCGCTTGCCTTTGTCGTGGCGCACGCC
>DNZB01000270.1:1543-3410 GCA_003506635.1 Parvularcula sp. | reverse complement strand
ACGAGATCGTTTCACGTGACTGGAGTTCAGACGTGTGCTCTTCCGATCTCATCCGGATCGGCGCGGGCGTCGGACATAGGTAACAGGATAGTTACATTATGCGCCGAAGTCAACTCGCCGATTTTGCGGCGATTGACAGCCAGAGGCGGACGGATGAACCGTCCGCGCCGATGGCGGGCGAAATTCTCCTTATCGATACGCTTCTGCGCGGAATGGTCATCGGGGCGCAGATGCTTGTCACGCTCGGGTTTCTGGCGCGCCGGCCCGTGACGTGGCGGCGCGGGCTCGGCGCGGCGTTTATCGTTTCGTCGATGTGTTACGTCATCAACACGTCGAATCCGCTCGCCGAAGCGCTCGGGTCCATCATTGTTCCGGTGCGCGTCTTGTCGATCATCGCGCCGGTCATTTTCTGGTGGTTCGCGTTGTCTCTGTTCGACGACGGCTTCCGGATGCGCTGGCCTGTACTCATCCCGCTCCTTTTCGTCGCGCAGCTCGTCATCGCTCACTTCATGAACGTCAGGGGCTGGTACTGGGAGTTCGCGCTGATCCTCGCGCGCATCATAATGATCGGCGCCTTTGGGCACGCGATGTATATCGCGCTCAAATTCATGAACGACGATCTCGTCGAGGGGCGGCGCCGGTTTCGGGTCCTGTTCGCAGCGGCGGTCGCCATTACCGGCTTTGCGATCAACTATCAGGAGACCGTCGGCTATCGCGACCAGCCGCCGGACTGGCTGCTCCTTTTTCAGGCGAGCGCAATCCTTTTGATGACGCTCGGCTTCGGAATTTGGCTTCTCGGCATGCGCGCGGCGGTCCTAGACGGCGAGGCTCCCGGGGCCGCCGCGCCGTCGCCGCCGGCCGCGGCGACCCCGTCGCTGAAACCCGCCGACCGTCCCGCCTATCAGAAGCTTATGGCGCTGATGGTGGAAGGTGTCTGGCGGGAGGAAGGGCTGTCGGTCGCTGCGCTTGCAGAAAAAGTCGGTCTGCCCGAGCATCAGCTGCGCGCGCTCATCAACGGGCAACTTGGCCACCGGAACTTCACGGCGTTCCTCAACGCCTGGCGCCTGCCCGCCGCGAAGGCGTTGCTCGCCGACCCGGCGGAGGCGCGAAAGCAGGTCCTCCAGATTGCGCTCGATGTCGGCTTCGGCTCAATCGCCCCCTTCAATCGCGCGTTCAAGGAAGCGACGGGCGAGACGCCGACCGAGTTCCGGCGGCGCGTACTTGGGCAGGGCTGATCGCTTCTGAAATTCTTTTAGCGAATCCGAAAACGCCTAAAGATTTCAACTTCCTGCGGAGAATTCCTGCGAAGCAGCTCCCATCCTCGGCGCGTCATCAGGATGGAGCCCGCCTTGGAACACGACCACGCTTTCGCCGCCCCGTACAGCCTCGACTGGTTCGCCGGCTGGTTCGTTCACGTTTTCGAATTCGAGGTCGCGCGTTATGCGATCGCCGCCTTCGGCGCGTTCGTCATTCTTAACCTGCTCCTTGCCCGCGCGCTCAGCGACCGGAAAATCCGGCCCGCCGCGCCGCCCCGCGCGCAGCTCTATCGCGAGATGGCGGTCTCGGTGCGGACCTGCGCCGTCTATGCCGCGATTTCGCTTTTGACGATCGCCGGGTCCGAGGCCGGCGTTTTGAAGGCCTATGACAACCCGGCGGCGCTCGGCTGGGGGTGGTTCTGGGCGTCTGTCGCTCTGCTCATCGTCCTTCACGACGCGTTCTTCTACTGGACGCACCGCCTGATGCACGACCCGCGGCTCTTCCGCCGCTTTCACCGGCTGCACCACAAGTCCCACAACCCGTCGCCCTTTACGGCCTATTCCTTCGACGTGCCGGAAGCGGCGGTGCACGGCGTCTTCGTGACGCTGGT
>DNZB01000270.1:0-1106 GCA_003506635.1 Parvularcula sp. | reverse complement strand
CAAGCCGGGTGGAACTATGGCCTCTATTTCACCTGGTGGGACCGGCTGATGAAAACCGAGCACCCGCTCTACGCGGAGAAATTCGCGGCGGCGGTCAGAAAGCCGCTTGACGGATCGGCGGTGGGGGCGTTGTCGCCTTCAATGGAAATAATGGCGAAAGGGCGGTGAGGCGCCGAATTCTCCTTGACGCGCCGCCCCTGGCGAGCGACCGGGATTCCCACCGTGCGCGCGCTGACGGACTTTGAGCGATCCTTGTTGCCCCTGCCGCTTGCGGCGGGGGTTGATTTTTCGGCCGTCCGCATAGTTTCGCGTGCGCACAATCCCTATGCGGCGCTGATGCGGATCAGCGTTGTGCGCGGGTCTCGTATCTTCTGGCCCGGCGCGCCGGCGGAGGCGGTGAGCCTCGCAGCGCGCGCCCATCTCGCGCATGAGCTCGTCCATGTCTGGCAGTATCAGGCCTTGAATCGCTCAGGGATCGAGCTTTTGTTCTCCCGCGTCTACCGCTACCGCCTCGACCCGGCGCGCGCGTTTTTGTCTTACGGCTACGAACAGCAAGCCGCGATCGTCGAGGACTATGTGCGGCTCTGCGACGGCGGCCAGTGCCGCTGGACGGAAGGCGCGGGCGCCCGCGCCGATTATGAGCGGGTGATCGCAACGGCGGCGGGAGTACGATTGTGAGCGTTCTGCCTATTCGTCACCCCGGGGCGCGCGTCTTCGCGCGAACCCGGGGACCATCTCCTGAATTACCGTCGCGCGAGATGTCGACTTGCGGGAGCTGGGCCCCGGATCGGCTGCGCCGTCCCGAGTGACAGTAATTATTGACCAGTAGCCAGCAGAACGCCGTACGCTGCGTAGTGAGCCTCGCCGCAATATCTATACGGTTCGATAAGGCGTTCCCGAATGACGAATCGCGACGTCCGACATATTTCGCACGTCGAGCGTTTTCTTTACTGCTGCCTCGATAGACTGCGGGTCTCTGGTTGGCCCTATCAATATCTCCGTCAGGCAGTCCGCTATTTCAACCACTATTTTGCTTCCGATTCTCTTTACAGATTCGCGAGTGTCGTTCTCGCCGGACCCCTCATACCAACTTGCGTTGAGCATCA
>DNZB01000277.1:12621-12894 GCA_003506635.1 Parvularcula sp. | reverse complement strand
GGCGCGCCGCCGATGAAATGTCCGATCCGTTTCACCGATTCACCTTGCCCGCGCTTTTCATTCCGCCGCCTCGCGCTTCATCTTTTCGGCCAGCTCCGGCCAGGTCACATAGGGGCGGTGCGTTTCGACCGCCTCCATCGTGATGCAGTCCTGCACCGGGCAAGCGATCATGCAGAGATTGCAGCCGACGCAGTCTTCGTCGACGACGACAAAGCGGCGCCCGCCTTGTTCCTTGGTTTCTATCACGATGGCCTGGTGCGAGGTGTCCTCGCA